>JBFHKM010000269.1:0-1308 GCA_041595335.1 Sphaerochaetaceae bacterium | reverse complement strand
TGTTCAAATCCTGGCCATGATATTTGGTCTTGTTGCAGTTGCTCTTACCTTCATTGTTGTTACAAACAAAGGAATGATTGATAAGACATCAATCATTCTAGCTGGTATTATAATTGGAGCATTGTTCAATGCTCTAATCTCATTGGCTAAATATACTGCTGATGTTGAAACACAGTTACCAGCTATTTCATACTGGTTGATGGGATCTCTTTCCTCAGCTAATTACAAAACTCTATCTCTAGGTGCTCCTCCAATCATAATAGGAATCATTGTTCTATTTGTTGTTCGCTGGAGAATGAACATGCTATCTCTAAATATAGATGAAGCCAATGCAACTGGTACAAATATGAAGGTTCTACGTTTTATAACCATTGCTTTCTCAACATCTATAACAGCATGCTGTGTGAGCATGTGTGGTCAAGTTGGATGGGTCGGGCTTCTTGTTCCTCATATCTGCAGACTTATGTTTGGCTCCAACAATGCAAAGCTTGTTCCTGCATCTATCTCTATAGGCGCAGTTTTCCTTGTCGTCATTGATACTGTAGCACGCAGTGCTACAGGTTCTGAGATTCCAATATCTGTTTTGACTGCAATCATTGGTGCTCCTTTCTTCATTCTCCTGTTAAGAAATTCAAGTAGGGGGATGTGATGAAATTCAGTGTTAATAATGGATGCTTCAGCTATGGTGATAATCAAATATTGAAAGATGTTAACTTCAGTTTGGAAAGCGGTGATCTTCTGGCAATTCTTGGTCCCAACGGTGTTGGTAAGACCACTCTCATAAGAAATATGCTCGGATTTTTAAACTGGAGCAGTGGCAACAGTGAATTGGATGGTAAATCAATAAAATCTTATAAATCGCATGACTTATGGAAAGAGATATCTTATGTGCCTCAGTCAAGAAACGTTGAGCAGAGCTCATTGTCGTGTCTTGAGTACGTTCTTCTTGGAAGAGCAAGCAACATGAATTACTTCTCTCTTCCATCTCAAAGAGATGTTTCTAAAGCAGAAGAGGTAATTGAAAAGCTGGGTGTCACTCGTTTGAAAGATAGACGAGCAAATGAACTCAGTGGTGGTGAGCTTCAGCTGTTCTTGATAGCTCGTGCTTTGGTATCTGATCCAAAACTCATTGTTCTAGATGAGCCTGAATCCAATTTGGATTTTAAAAATCAACTTATAGTTCTTGATGTACTTTCTCAATTGGTGGAAGAAGGAATAGCCGTTATATTCAACACCCACTATCCAACACATGCTCTGCAACGAGCAAACAAATCTTTGATGCTAAAACGTGGTGGTGAATCAATATTT
>JBFHKM010000268.1:0-1374 GCA_041595335.1 Sphaerochaetaceae bacterium | reverse complement strand
GCAACAGCTCTTACACAGCTCATGATGAGCCACGATGGTATGATATGCCAAGTATGATGTATGTATCAGGGTTGACTGAATATGAAGCTGTTATGGGAGATGAGGAGAAGTTCATAAGCGACTGTGTGACGACAGCACTGGAACAATCTCCAAAGTTCATTGCTATATGTTCATCTCCAATTCCTTATATGGTTGGAATGGATTTGAAAGCTGTGGCTAAAGATATTGAACGACGTTCAAACATACCAACACTCAGCGTTGATACAAATGGAATGCATTCTTATATTTCCGGCGCTGGCATAGCCCTCAGAGAGTGGGCAAAGAGATTTGTAAAACCTAAAACAGAGACTGTTGAGAATTCAATAAACATACTTGGCTGCATTCCATTGGATTATGCAACCATGGAGATGGTTGATGATATGGTCGAATCTTTAGAGAGTGAAGGTTTGAGAGTGAACAGTGTCTGGGCCATGGGTAATCTTATAGAAAATATGGAGAACTCGTCTTCTTGCATGGCAAATCTTGTTGTATCTCAAACAGGATTGGAAACAGCTAGATACATGGAAAAAGAATTTGGCATTCCTTATGTCGTTGGATCTCCTATGGGAGAGAGGCAAACAAAAGAAATTGCAAGATTGCTAAAAGAGAAAAAGACATCTGTGGTGAGACGAGATAATTACGGTGGAAAAATTGCAATTATTGGAGAAGCAGTTTTTGCAAATGCACTAGCCAATCTAATTCAAGAAGATTGCACTGTCTATTCGTTGATTAGAGATGAAGCAAATATCTTGATAAATGGAGATGAAGTGCTTTTGGGAGAGGAAGATTTGGAGAGTCATCTTAAATCTTTCGATACTGTTATTGGAGATGGGCTTTTTGAGAATCTTGTTGATAAGAATGAGACAAGATTCATCAATGTTCCTGATTTTGCTTTTTCAGGAAGAATATATTTAAATGAATTTCCTTCATTGCTGGGTAAGAAAGGCGATGAATGGTTGAAAGAGGAGAATTTATAAATGAAGAAATTAATTGTAGCATTATCAATAATGCTTTTGAGTGTATCCACTGTTTCATTTGCACAGGGTGCAAAAGAGAGCAGTGATACAGGTGCAGTGGTTCAAGAGAACGTTCAGATGGTATCTATTACAGACGACAATGGATATGTAACAGAATTACCTGTTAATCCACAGAGAGTTGTTACTACTGACATTTATCCACTGCCTTCTGTGATGACTGTCTTTCTAGATAGCTGTGATACCTTAGTTGGTATTCATCCTGTATCTATGAGTGCAGCAAAGACTGGACTTTTAGGACAGTTATATCCAAGCTATCTTGATAAAGATACTTCCTTCATGACTGGCGGAGACCTAAACG
>JBFHKM010000267.1:0-1401 GCA_041595335.1 Sphaerochaetaceae bacterium | reverse complement strand
ATAATATTAACTTGTGCCACAGAACTTGAATTTTGGGTAAAAACACCAGATGATAAAGCTGACAAAGAGCAACTTTCAACAGCTCAGATTTTAAAAGAACAATACTGGAAGAGAACAGTTGGACCTGTTAGAACGGCACTTGAAAAATCTCTTCTCTTGCTTGATCAATATGGATTTGAGATGGAAATGGGGCACAAAGAAGTTGGTGGAATAAAAGCAAAACTTGGAAACTCTGGGGCATTTGACCATGTTATGGAGCAGCTTGAAATTGACTGGAAATATTCAGATGCAATGCAGGCAGCCGATAATGAAAAACAGGTAAGATATATTGTTAGAGATGTTTTTAGAACTCATGGTCTTGATGTAAGCTTCATGGCAAAACCAATCGAAGGAGTTGCAGGAAGTGGAGAACATACACATCTTGGTATAGCAGCAAAATTAAAAAATGGAAAGACAATAAGTCTTCTTTCCGCAAAAAACATGGAAGAAAATTTCATGAATCCAATTGGATTTGGAGCATTGATGGGTATGCTAAAAAACTATGAAGTTATTAATCCCTTCATAAGTTCATCAAATGATTCAATAAATAGACTTAAACCAGGATATGAGGCTCCAGTTTGTATTGTAACTTCAATAGGACACAAGGCAAATATGCCTTCAAGAAATAGAACAGTATTAATTGGGCTTGTAAGAGATATGAAAAATTCCTTATCCACTAGATTTGAGATGAGATCACCAAATCCTAAAAGCAATACGTATTTAACTATAGCTACAAGCTACCTTGCAATGATGGATGGTGTGAAAGCAGCCCTTGAATCTGGTAAAAATTGCATTCAACTTGAAAAATCATTATCAAAAGCTTCCGGAGAAGAAGATTTCTATCTTGAAAAAGATAGGGAATACAGAAGTGAACTTGATGTTTTTGATGAGTTCACACCAGAGGAAAGGGATAGAATCTTTGGCCACCCACCAAAAACTGTATGGGAAAACATATGCGCATTTGAAAAATATCCTGAAAAAATGAAAATATATTTGAACAAAGGGGTAATGGATGAACTTACACTTAGTTCCTATAAAGCGGCAACTGTTGCTCAATGGGCAACTGAACTACATAACAGGATTATACCTGAAACCATGGATATGGTAAGAGAGTGTAAAAGAGTTCATGATGAAGATGAGTGTACGGATTTTGACATGATGAACTGGGGTAAAATTCACAATTTAAGGGTTTACCTTGGACAAAATACTATAGCTGAAAAATGCTTGATATCAAGAATTATTGATTCTCTTGATCAAGAGGACTACAATCTTGCATCAGACTTACAAGTTGAAATGCAGGAAAAATCTGCTGCCCTTGTTAAACTTTATCATCATTATAAAAAGAATTTATTATAGGAGTTT
>JBFHKM010000266.1:0-1415 GCA_041595335.1 Sphaerochaetaceae bacterium | reverse complement strand
GGTATATTACTATCTGAACTTGAAGCATAAAGATGTTCTGGAGATGCCATTTGATGATGAGCTTACTCTTGAAAGAGAGGATGGTTTTCAACTTTGCTATGATAAGCATTCTGATAACAAATCAAACTATTCAAATCTGAGAGCTCTGAGTCTGAAAGGGCGTAAGATTCAAAACAATGGATTGAGTGTCATTGAAGGTTCAATGAGTGTTGAATCAATAAAAACTCTATCTAAAAAGTATGAAGCAAGTATGAATGAGTTCCTTGTAGCATGCTATGCATATGCAATTTATCAGACAAACTATGGAGAGAAGAAACCTATAATTGTCACAGTTCCTGTGAACCTAAGACGTTTTTTCAATTCATCTACAACAAAGAATTTCTTTGCCATGGTATATGCCACATTCATTCCAACTGAAGGTGATTACAGCTTCAAAGAGGTAGTTGATATAATTAAAGAGAGTCTGAGATCTCAAATAAATAAAGAGAACTTCAAGAAGACAATCAGCTACAACGTATCAAACGAGCAGGCAAACTATGTTAAGTGGGTGCCTCTTTTGATTAAGAATTTAGGAATTAAATACACATATAGAAAGGCTGCTAAGGCAAGCACAACCACCATGAGTAATTTTGGAGCAATAAGTTTCCATTCTCCTTATGATAAGTACATAAAGAAATACAGTGGAATACTTCCAATGTCTCTTGGACAGTGCATAAAATCTACAATAGCATCATATGATGATCTTCTGTGTATAACATTCAGCTCATCTCTTAGATCCTCAAAAGTACAGAGGGAGTTCTTCAGACTTCTTTCCTCAATGGACGTGGAGATAAGTGTGACAAGTAATGGAGAAAATAATGTATCATTGTAAAAACTGTGGAGTGGATGTAGATTCTGAGGTCTGTCCTCTCTGTCACAGCGCCACAAAAAAAGAAAATGAAGATAGTTATTTGACAGGTTATCCATCTGTTAAAGCTAAGGTGAGCAAGAGAGGAATAGCAAAGAAAATGTATCTTGTGCTTGCCCTTCTGATTTCATTCATACTGCTTGCAGTTGATCTGCATTTTTCAAGCACTCTCAGTTGGAGTGTTGTCTGTCTTGCTACCATATTTTTGGGTTACATAATCATAATGCATATCTTCTTGAACTCACTTCCATCAGTGTTTGCAAAGATATCGAAATCAATGGGGGCACTGTTTCTCTATCTGCTCTTTTTAGATTGGTTTTTGAAGATAAACTCAGGATGGAGCATACTTTATGCAATGCCAATTATTCTTATAATTGAGACAGTCATAAATTTCTTCTTCACCGTAATAAACCACAAGAACTTTCAGAACTACATGATAGCCCAGCTTTTAACAACACTTCTTGGAATTCTCTCATTCTCAATAGGTTCCAATTTTTACCTATCCTTG
>JBFHKM010000265.1:0-1427 GCA_041595335.1 Sphaerochaetaceae bacterium | reverse complement strand
GCCACTCCATACTGCAAGACATACCAAGATGTTACATAAAATTGCTTTGAAGAAGAGAGATGAGAAGCTACCTGTCATCTTTGCAAGTGAGGTGCTGGCAAAAATTGCAGCTGTTGCACCTGAATTCAATCCTGTTAGATGAAAAATGATTGCCAACACAATGGAGCCCACCCAGTTGCCCAATAGGCATACAATCCAAAGATAGATTGACTGTTTGACTGATACTTTGCCTTCCATGATACCTGCACCCATAACAAGGTTGTTGCCTGTAAATAATTCTGAACCACAGATTATTACAAGTGACAGTGCAATACCAAAACATGCACCCATTATCAATTTCTTCTGTGGTAATCCATCAAGCAATCCGCCGATTGAGAAAATAAGGATTATACCAAATCCAACAAAAATACCTGCAAGCATTGAAGCCAAGAAGAATCCAATTGGATTTTTCTTTAAAAGATTTACCTTCGCTACAGCTGCATTTGATACAGCTTCCCATGTGTCTCTGTACATATAGAACTCCTAAGTAAATAAAATTCGTTTACTGTCCTATAATAGATAAAAAAAGATTTATTAATCTGTGATGTACATCACGTCTGCGAAAAAAATAGCGAAAATTCTCAATCAATTTTCGGATGCAGAGAGTATTTTCTCAATTCTTCAATATCTTTTATAAGGAAGTAACCGTTTTGCGTACAGACAAGATTCTTTTCAAAGAGCACCTTCAATGAGCGACTTGTGGACTCACGGGTTGTACCCATGAGTTCTGCTAGGCTGATTGTGGACATTTTGAAATCAATCTTTATGCAGGAGGTATTTGCATCTATAGAGGAGGGAACACCAAAATCACGTCCAAGTTTCCATAGCTTTGAAGCTATCTGTTTATCAAGACGATAGGATTTGCAGGTGTTTTTCAACTGATGATATAATCTTCTAATTTTGAGAGACATCGAATCTATCAGATTCAATGCTGTATTTGCATCACTGAGCAAATAGTTTTTGAAGCTATCCTTGGAGAAGGACAGCAGAGTTGTTTCTGTTATGCTTTTGGCGAATATGCTTGCACTTTTTTCAGACATGACTGATTCATTGAGTGCTTTTCCTGGACCTAGTATCAAGATGGCTTTCTTACCACCATACATATTCAATTTGTACAGAGAGACAATGCCTTCTACTATGAAGTAAAGGTTCTGTTCAACTGCTTTATCTTGAATTATGGTCTTGCCAGAATCAAAATGTACAAGTTTTCCTATTTTAGATAGCTCACCAATATTGGCATCTTTCAGGGTTGGGCAATTCTTAATTGCTTCCTCGATGTTGTTGCTTGACATAAATCAATGATATAACTATTGGCGAGATAGCGAAAGGAAGAAATGATTAAAAGACAAAGGTTTTTTCATTTTCAAGATATTTTGCATCAACATCAT
>JBFHKM010000264.1:0-1444 GCA_041595335.1 Sphaerochaetaceae bacterium | reverse complement strand
TCTACAGTAGAAAAGTGCTTTCTTGGAAGCTTAGTAACACGATGGATGTGTATTTATGTATTGAATGTTTGGAAGAAGCATTGGACCATTATGGAGTTCTTTCGATCTTCAATTCAGATCAAGGTAGCCAATTTACTTCTAATTTTTTCTTTATGTTTTGATCAGAGAAAATATAAGAATTAGCATGGATTCTGTAGGTCAAGCATTGGACAATATTTTTGTTGAGCGGACTTGGAGGACTTTAAAATATGAACATATTTTCCTTCATGATTATTCAACAATGAGCGAATTGAAGTCTGGATTGAATTGGTTTGTTAATTATTTTAATACAACTAGGCCGCATCAATCCTTGGGATATTATGCACCAGATGATGTATATTACAATACATTTGCTGGTATAGCGAAAAAAGAGGAAAAACTTATAAATTATTCGTGAAATATTATAATAAGTGTCTAGATTTGCATCTCACTATAAACCATTGAAACTTTCCTGGGGAGAGTCAATCCTAGTGTGTAAGTAATTTTACTATTCCTCGAAATATTACATATATTTTTCGATTCTCTCTCTAATTTCAGGTACAATGTATAGCTGGTTTCTTACTTGAGACCAGTTACGCATTCGGCCTGTTTCCCATTTCTTATCCAATTCCCTAACTCGTAAATACAGTATCTTTAGTGCTGCATCATCATTAGCAAAAGATCCCTTTTTAACAACTTTCTTCAGACTGGAATTGACAGACTCAATAACATTTGTTGTGTACATAACTCTGCGGATATCACTGGTATAATGGAATAATTGTTCAATGTATTTCCAGTTCCTGACCCATGTATCAACAGCACCTGGATACTTGCTCCAATTCTGCTTCAATCTCTCAAAAGCAGCTTCAGCTGATTTAAGAGTTTTTGCTCCATAAACAGTCTTCAAATCCTTGGTAAAAGCTTTATAATCTTTAGAAGGAACATACTTCAAAGAGGTTCGGATCAGGTGAACTACACACCTCTGAAAAATTGTTGAAGGAAATATAGCCTTAGCTCCATCTTCCATTCCAGCAACACCATCACTGGACATGAATAGAATGTCTTTGATACCACGAGTTTTCAACTCATCAAAGATCTGCATCCAGACATGTTTACCTTCAGTTTCACCTATCCATAGCCCAAGAATTTCCTTACGACCTTCCATGTTATAGGCCAAAACAATGTATACAGCGCATTTTTTGGCACCTATCTCTTGTTTTATAGAAACATAAGTACAATCTACAAAGACAAAAGAATAAAGAGATTCTAGAGGTCTTTCTTGCCATCTTTGCTGCTCTTCCAATACTGCATTTGTGATATTTGAAACCATTTCTGCAGAGATACTGAAGCCATAAATCTCCTCAATAGTTCTGGAGATATCTCGTTGACTCATGCCTCTTGCATACATGTTGATTACCTTGTCTTC
>JBFHKM010000263.1:0-1467 GCA_041595335.1 Sphaerochaetaceae bacterium | reverse complement strand
AATTTAGTCAGTGATTTGGCTGCCGATCTTCTTGAGAAGAACAACATTGAGCTGCTATATGACAGAAAAGTGGACAAACTCAAATGCATGACTGAAGATGCACTGAAAGATGAAGAGAACTTAAACAACATATATTCTTTTTTAAGAATTAAATCAGGAAGAGTATCAGGACTACCTATAGATATCAAGAATCTATCAATTGGATACAATAAAAAGGTTGTTTTCAGAAATCTGAACCTGAATTTGAAAGCTGGTGAATGTGTTGTGATTCAAGGTGAGAACGGAATTGGAAAAACAACATTGATCAGAACACTTTTAGGTGAGATTCCACCTGTAAATGGAAGCATAAAAATTGAAGACAAAAATATATCTCAAATAGATAGAGGAATAATTGGATACATAAAACAGGAGAAAGAAAAACAGAACTTTCCAACAAGTGTTAGAGAGGTTGTTCAGATGGGCGTCAGAGAGAAGCTCAGCAAAAAAGACCTTGCTATGTTAGTTGATACGAGTCTCAGAAAATGTAGAGCTCAATCTTTAATTGATAGAAATTATTACACTCTCTCAGGTGGAGAGAAACAGAGAGTATCCATTGCAAGAACCATTGCTCAGAAAGCAAAAATTCTAATATTTGATGAGCCAACTTCTTTTCTTGATCAAAACAGTGAGAGTGAACTTGTTGAGCTGCTTCAATCACTTGGTACAAATCAGATGCCCACAATAATCTGTGTGACTCATGATCCAATACTTATAAAAAGACTCAATTGGAAGGTCTGCAAGATGGAGAGACAGGATGCTTAGTCTTTTACTTTTACCACCAATGCTTAAAGCTTTGGTAGCTATTTTTGTTGGAGGGCTCGCCTTCCCTGCATGTGGGGTCATGGTACTTCGTCTGGATTTGGTTCCTCTGCGATATGCTCTCATGCACGGTGTTATATTGGGTGGTGCAATTGCTCTTGCTTTTGAGATACCATCGCTGCCAATGATAATAATTGTGAACATGCTTGTGGTTGTTATGGTATTGAAACTACAAAGCAACAATTCAATATCGAGTGCTGCAGCTATGGTTTTCACCATGGGACTTGCATCTCTCATAATGCACATCTACGATGTTCCGGCTAAAGATTCCCTGCAGTTACTTTGGGGTTCCCCCTTTGCTCTGACATACTTAGATCTAACAATACTTGTGGTGCTCTGCATAATATTGTTTGTTTATATTGCATCAAGTTTCAAAAACATTGTTGCAATATTCTTTGATAACGAAATAGCTGGCTCTCTTGGTATAAATGTAAAGTTCCATTATTCCTTCATGGTAGTGATGATAGCCTTGACTGTAGCTCTTGCCATGAGATTGATAGGAGCACTGCTGATTGATGCCCTTTTGATACTTCCAGTTTTGATTGCATCTAAATACAGCAGAGGAACAAAAGAACTATTCATTAAATCATCACTCACAGGAGTTTTCTT
>JBFHKM010000262.1:0-1541 GCA_041595335.1 Sphaerochaetaceae bacterium | reverse complement strand
CTTTGAAGAGAGCAATTTGAAGCGGTTATCTTTATAATTCCATCATCTTTTTTAGGTGCGATACCATGGAAAATTGAATTCTCAACAAAAGGTTGCAGTATGAATTTAGGTATTTCAAAGTTCAACAGACTCTCATCAATATCTATCTGCAATTCAAACTTATGCTTGTATCTGACCTGCTGTATGTAGGAGTAGGCCTCAATTAGGGCCAACTCATCTCTTAGTTTTACAGTTGGTCCATTCTGAGAGCTTGCAGCTTTAAATAATTTCCAAAGCGAATCAACCATACTTGTTATGTTGTTTGCATGTTGAATGTGTGCCATCCACTTCAATGAGTTCAAAGAGTTGTAAAGAAAATGTGGATTGATCTGAGATTGTAGTGCCTTGTATTCAGAATCCTTAAGCTTCAGTTGATAATCAAGTTCCTTCTGTATTGTTATCTGAAGTGTATCTGCTAGATTGTTGAAGTTGTTGCAGGCCTCCCCAATATCATCATCACTTATATCTTCAATGCGGAAATTGAAATCACCTTTTCTCAGTGACTTCAGTCCTCTCGATAGTGAATTGATGGGAGTGAACAGTTTCCTGATTATGAACAGAAGTGCAAACAATTCAATCAACGTGCTTACAATTGCCATCAATATGGTAACTTTCAATATCTTTGCATTCTCTTCTGTTATCTGGTCCTTTGAAGATTTAATTATCAATGACCAATCATATTTTGAAAGAGTCTGTCTTACAAGAATATCTGTGTTGGTTTTGGGTGAGACCTCTCTCTCATCAAGAATAGAGCCTATCTCTTTTCCAGCATTGTTGTAGAGAATCTTGTTGTCTGAATCAATAAAATATATTTCCGAATCTACAGCCGTTTGATAATCTCCAATGATATCGTTGAAGAACTCAGGATTGAGTTCAAAGTAGAAGTAGCCAAGAGGTTTTCCATCTGTACCATATATGTATTTTACAAACTGCAGAGTGTTTTTTGAAGTCACGAGCTTAAAAAAAGATGGAGCAAAACGAAGATATTTGAAATCATAGCTATCAGGTCTCACATCCTTTATCAGTTTTGATATTTTGTCACTCTCTCCAAAATTGTTACCAGAGCCATACCAGTATTCCTGACCATCATATGTTTTGAGTTGAATTGACTTGATGTGGCTTATTATATTCATGCTCATAAGAGCATTAATGGTGTTTGTAAGACTTTCAGAAATCTCTATTCTTGTTTTATCTGAAATATCTTTGTTGTCATATTTTATTATCTTGCTGATGGTCTCATTATGAGAGAGAAAGTTGAATGTATTGTCCAGCTGATCCAGATCTTTTTCTGTCAGCGATATCATATATTTGGCTTCATTGTGATAGAGTTCTTCATATTTGTTAAGCATTATGGAATTGGCCATGTAATAAGAAATTATTGTCAGGCTCAATGAAAGGGCAAAGAACAGTACAAATAGAATTATCCCATATTTTTTCTCTATTTTCACAAAACAACCACCTTTTTAATCATCAACTCATTATTGAGGTACATCTTTGATGTG
>JBFHKM010000261.1:0-1576 GCA_041595335.1 Sphaerochaetaceae bacterium | reverse complement strand
TGACGCTGATGATGCTTTTGGTATCCTTCACTTCATAGTAAGCTTCAGATACCTCATGCAGTAGGTGAGATAAGCCATCAAAACCTTGATATCCACTTCCTTCAATCAAGTTAACAAAGTGGTCAGTGCCTTCAAAGAAGGCAGCTTTTTGACCGATTGCCAAGACACTGTCATTGCCAGAGCCTTCTTTATGAACAAAGTTAGATCTAGGATGGCTTGGAGAGATGAGCTTTAGATTTGGCTTATTTTCCTTAAGCCATTCATAATCTTCAACATCATCATCTGCAACAGACTCAACATATAAAGTATTAACATCAATTCCATTCTCTTCAAACAGACGTGCAAGATTGAATGCTCTGTAAGTAGCTGTATAATCAATTGAAATACTCCAACCTTTGAGTAACTCTTTCAGTTCTTTTAATTGTTCTTTTACTTTTTGCTCTATGTCGTAGGTATCTATAGATGTACCAAATATTTCTGCGAGTTTTTTGTTGTTATCTTTTATCTCATCAAATCTGTAACACAAAGGAGAGTAATATAATTTTTTATCAAATCGTTTGGCAAGGAGCTCTGCTCCTTGTCTGGCAGCAGGAAGATTGTAAATCAAGATTTCTGACTTTCCCATCTCTTGAAATTCATAGAATGTATCACATATGGTGATATCACGATAGATGTAATCTGAAGATCTTACTATCTGTCTCAAATCAGAAGATTCTTCCAGACAGAAGGCACTACCTAATATGCTTACAGCTCTATCTTCAACTTCCTGTTTGTTTAGAAAAGCATAAAGCTGCACTCTCATCTTTTCATCAGGAGTTATACCACTCTTTCTCATTGTTGGAATCATATAGCAATCTTGAAAGTTTATATCTGGAAATCGTTTGCTCAATTCTCTGATGCAGTATTGAAAATCACATCCAGAAAAAGAATGCAGACATGATGTGAATACCTCAACGGCCTTAGGTCTGTAATCGAGTCTGTTTATTACATCAGCACTTCCTTCAATTATCTGAGATTCAAGATCACCATTGGTAATGTTGTCTTCCTTGACTGCAACTGTTGAGAAATGATCTGCAAACCCACCTTCGTGAGCAGATAGTACAGTTCCTCTGAGACACCCCTCAGCACAGACAAATATCTCATGACACTCTGGTAAAAGAATTCCAGTATGAACAATACTCCATGTTCCTCTAGCTGGTGGATTGTACTGAAGTCCAGCATAAAAAAGATTTCTGCATTCAGTATCTCGTATCAATTTGTACTTAACTTTCTCATCAGTTATATTATGAAGATCACGCATCACCATCCTCCCTATCACAGGCATCCAAGATACTGTTGCAGAGCTCTCTGTATTTATTTGCCATATCAGATGAAGGACTCATTTCCATCACTGTCTTCTCTGCTTCATCAGCCAATTGAACCTCAGAACTGAAAGGAAGAGTTCCAACTCTAGGAGAGTCGATGAACTCACATAGTTCATCTATCTTCTCCTCTTCATTCTTAACATTTCGCTTGTTCAGAATAACACCACCAAGTCTTGCATAACCTCTCTCTTTGAAATTATCGACTGCCAGTG
>JBFHKM010000260.1:0-1598 GCA_041595335.1 Sphaerochaetaceae bacterium | reverse complement strand
TTCACAATATCAATATTTGTCATCTCATTGTGACCACCGATGTTGTACACCTCTCCAACTCTACCATCATGTATGATTGAATCAATTGCTTTGCAATGATCCTCAACATACAACCAGTCTCTTACATTGAGTCCCTCTCCATATACAGGAAGAGGTTTGTCTGCCAATGCATTAGCAATCATGAGAGGGATGAGCTTCTCTGGAAAGTGATATGGACCATAGTTGTTTGAACAGCGGGAGATTGTAACAGGTAAATCAAAAGTTCTGTAATAAGAAAGAACCAAAAGGTCTGCTGCAGCTTTTGAAGAGCTGTAAGGAGAGCTTGTATGTATTGGAGTTTCTTCTGTGAAGAATAAATCTGGTTGGTCTAAAGGTAGATCTCCATATACCTCATCAGTGGATACCTGATGATATCTCTGTATACCATACTTTCTGCATGCATCAAGCAATACTGATGTTCCAATTATATTTGTTGTTAAGAATATCTCAGGATTCTCTATGGACCTATCTACATGACTCTCTGCTGCAAAATTAACAACTTTATCAAAGTGCTCTTCTTCAAACAGTCTGTACACAGCATCTCTATCTGTTATGCTCTCTTTAACAAACCTGAAGTTTGGATTGTCCATTATAGGCTTCAACGTTGATAAGTTACCTGCATAGGTCAAACTATCAATACATACAATTCTATAATCAGGATATTTATTCAACATATAAAATAAGAAGTTGCTTCCTATAAAACCTGCTCCACCTGTCACCAATATATTCATTTTTAAATTTTCCTTTTTCTAGTTGAGTGTGTCCAAATATTTACCATCAAGAACGTCTTTCAGATACTGTCCGTATTGATTTTTCTTGAGCTCCTCATAAACATTCAAAACATCTTCTTTCGTGATCCAACCTTTGAGGTATGCTATCTCTTCAAGACATGCTATTTTTCTGTGCTGATGATTCTCCACAGTTTTAACGAACTCTGTAGCCTCTGCAAGACTCTCATGAGTTCCAGTATCAAGCCAGGTGAATCCCTGTCCCAACAACTCAACGTTTAAATCATTGTTTTCTAAATAAATTCTATTGAGATCTGTAATCTCATATTCTCCACGTTTTGATGGCTTCAAATTCTTTGCATATTCTACAACACGATTGTCATAGAAATAAAGACCTGTTACACAGTAATTACTTTTAGGAGTCTGAGGTTTCTCCTCAATTGAGATGGCTCTGCCTTTGTTATCAAACTCAACAATCCCAAATCTCTCAGGATCATCAACATAATAACCAAATACAGTGGCACCTTTATCATGCTCTGCGTTTATTACTGCTTTCTTGAGCTTATCAGTGAGTCCATATCCAGCAAATATATTGTCACCAAGAACCATTGCTACTGAGTCATCTCCAATGAAATCAGAACCAATTACAAAAGCCTGTGCCAGACCATCAGGAGATGCTTGAACAGCATATGATAAGTTCACTCCGAATTGTCTTCCGTCATCAAGTAATTCTTTGAAACGTGGTGTGTCCTGTGGTGTTGATATGATCAATATATCTCTTATACCTGCACTCATTAGTACAGATAGAGGATAATAGATCATTGGTTTGTC
>JBFHKM010000259.1:0-1663 GCA_041595335.1 Sphaerochaetaceae bacterium | reverse complement strand
TTTCAATGATTTGAAACTTCAGTTGAAATTCATTGATAACCATTCACATCTTATAACAATCCCTTTCAGGAGGACTTAATTGACAATAAAAAAGACAAGTGAGAGATATGGTATTTCAGAGCACACATTGCGGTATTATGAGAAGATCGGAATGATACCTCCTGTTACCAGGACTTCAAGCGGAATTCGAGATTACAGAGATGAAGATTTAGAATGGGTTGAACTTGTTCTGTGCATGAGAAATGCAGGACTTCCTGTTAAGGTCATGGTTGAATATTTAAGACTTTTCCAGATGGGAGATTCTACAATTGTTGAGCGTTTGAATCTTCTGCTGTCTCAACAGAAGATTCTGTTGGAACAGAAAAAGAATATAGATGAGACACTCAATAGACTCAACTACAAGATATCCCGATATGAAGTTGCTGTTAAAACAGGCAAGCTGACTTGGGATGAGGATTGATGTTTGCAGTTAGCTCATTATATGAGGTCAATGCAAGCAGACTTTTAGAGTAAAAATAATTAAATAATATATTTAGCGTGAAGCTAAGAAGGACGTAAAATGAACAGTTTTGTATATGATATTCCTGTTAAGGTTTATTTCGGAGAGAATCAACTTGGTAATTTAAGCACAGAGTTAAAGAAATACGGCAAACGTGTTCTGTTGACTTACGGTGGTGGTTCCATAAAGAAAAATGGTCTTTATGATGCAATTGTAGCTGAAGTAGAAAAAGCTGGAATGGAACTATTTGAATTGTCAGGAATTGATCCAAATCCACGTATTCAATCAGTACGTGAGGGATCTGAAATCTGTAAGAAAGAAGACATCGATGTTCTTTTGGCAGTTGGTGGTGGTTCCACCATTGATGCAACAAAGTTCATTGCTGCAGGTTCATGTGTTGATTTTGATCCTTGGGATTTCTTCACCAAAAGAACTCCAATCACAAAAGCTTTACCAATCATTACAGTACTGACTTTAGCTGCAACAGGTTCAGAGATGGATGCAGGTGGTGTTATAAGCAATCCTGAAACTCAGGATAAGCTTGCTGCATTTTCACCAGTACTTCTTCCTAAAGTATCTTTCCTAGATCCAACTGTTACATACTCTGTAAGTAAGTATCAAACAGCATGTGGTTCTGCAGATATTCTCAACCACATCATGGAAGTTTATTTCAACATGAATCAAGATTTATTCATGTTGGATACAGTTATGGAAGGTTTGATGAAGACAGTCATGAAATATGCTCCTGTTGCAATGATGGAACCTGACAACTATGAAGCTCGTGCCAACCTGATGTGGGCAAGCTCATGGGCTATCAATGGTTTTGTAAATGGTGGAAAGCAGTTACCTTGGAGCTGCCATCCAATTGAACATGAGATCTCTGCTATCTATGATATCACTCATGGTCTTGGTCTTGCCATCTTAGCACCACGTTGGTTGGAATACTGTCTTGATGAAACAACAGTTTCTAAATACTACCAATATGGAACAGCTGTATTTGGAATTGATCCTTCATTGAAAGCAATGACAGTTGCTAAGAAGAGCATCGAGATGACTGCAGATTTCTTGTATAACACACTAGAACTAACAAGCACTTTATCTGAAGTTGGAGTTAAGAAAGAAGACATCCCTACAATGGCAAAGAAAGCATGTGGTGATGGTATC
>JBFHKM010000258.1:0-1710 GCA_041595335.1 Sphaerochaetaceae bacterium | reverse complement strand
GAATTGCAGGATTTTGATAAAGCTTATGATACAGCAAGCAGTTTTGTTGACAATATCAACAGAGCAGATGCCAGTAATACCTATGATCTATTGATATCTGAATATACAAATCAAATAACTAAAGATGATTTTATTTACAATTTCAATAATGAGAGAACTTATAATTATCTTGTTCCACTGTATATGTATATAAAAAGCATTGATGTATCTGATGATGGATTGAGTGCAGATGTTGTTTGTTCTGTTGCAGCTAGGTTACCTGGACAGATATTTACGTTTTCATTGCTTAAAGAAAATGGAATCTACAAAGTCGATAGTTTAAAACCTATTGTTGATGGTTCTTACGTTAAAATATTCGATGACGTGGTGACTTTAGAAGGCACCAGAAACTTATAAAAACGAAGAGGCTTATATTATGGAAAAAACAAATATTAATTTTTATTTAAACGGCGTATATAAAAGTATTGAAGCGAGTCCTGTAGAACGAGTTATAGATGTACTTCGTGAGGACGAGGGCCTTCTAGGGACAAAAGAGGGATGCAGTGATGGTGATTGTGGAGCATGCACAATACTGATAGGTAAATTAGAAGGTAATGAAGTTCATTACATTTCTGTTAACTCTTGTCTTGTTCAAGCTGCAACTCTCAATAAAGCTTCTGTTGTTACTATAGAGGGACTTAGTGAAGGAAATAAGTTGAATATAATTCAAGAAGCAATGATGCACAATCATGGTTCTCAATGTGGATTCTGCACACCAGGTGTTGTCATGTCATTTCTGGGATTGTTTGCAAACAATAAAAATCCAACAGAAAAGGAAATTGAGTTGGCTTTGGAAGGTAATATCTGCAGATGTACAGGATATGAGGGAATTAAAAATTCTGGAACTTCCGTGAAAGAATTTTTGAAAGAACAAGATGATTCATTTGATATAATGCCACAAAATATTAGAAAAGTAGAAAAACTATTGGATAAAATTGAAGATAAGTGGAACAGTGAGGAATATTTAATTCCTTCAAGTCTGGAAGATCTCAAAAATTTAATAGACAACAATCATGAAGCTATATTCTCAACAGGTCATACAGATCTTGGAGTTAGAGAACACCATCTAGGTGTATCTTTTGATAAGATAATAGATCTGAGCCATATTTCACAAATAAAAGAGATAAAAGAAACAGAAGAAGGTCTTTCAATTGGAGCCAATATTCCTCTTGAACGAATCTTGGAGAACAAACTGGTCTGTTCAAAACTACCTGTATTTAAAGAAATGCTTTCTGAGATGGCATCTCAACAGGTAAGAAATATAGCAAGTATTGGTGGGAACATATGCAACGCATCTCCGATTGGAGACTGTGTTGTTCTACTGATGGCTTTAGATGCTTCAGTTGTTCTTTTTTCACCTAAAGGACAGAGAGTAATAAAGCTCAGAGATTTTTATATTTCATATAAGAACATGAATAAAGAAGATGATGAAGCTGTAATAGCAGTCATCATTCCAAAGGAAAATTATTCAAAAAAATTATCATTCATCAAAACAGGAAAACGTAATGCTGTTGATATAGCATCAGTTAATTCAGCTTCTAGAATGGATATCAAAGATAGAATGGTCACCAATTGGGAGATTGCATTTGGTGGAATAAGTGGAACTGTAATATATAGAAAAATAAAAGATGTATCAGTTGATACTCCATTGGAAGATATCGAAGATATTGG
>JBFHKM010000257.1:0-1725 GCA_041595335.1 Sphaerochaetaceae bacterium | reverse complement strand
TAGATATAAATCAATTCGAGAAACCAACAGGTCAAGTAGGATTCGAACCTACAACACCCGGTTTTGGAGACCAGTGCTCTAGCCGTTAGAGCTATTGACCTGTAAGTTTCTCGATTGAATAAAATAATGTTATTTAATTTTTGTCTCTTTATGCAATGTATGCTTGTGTTCAAAAGGGCAATACTTGTTAAGTTCAAGTTTACCTGGTGTGTTACGGCGATTCTTTTGAGTTGTGTAGTTCTTTTGCTTACATGATGTGCACTGTAGTGCTATCTTTTCTACAGGTCCTTTTTTCTTTCCAGCCATATCTTACTCCTTGGCAATAACTGCCAGTTTATACCTTTAATTTTTTTCAAGGTAGAATTTTTTTAAGAGCCCTCAAGCAGATTTGAACTGCTGACCCCCACCTTACCGAGGTGGTGCTCTACCACTGAGCTATAAGGGCATTTGCGACAATCTGCAAAACACCGATACACGCGGGGTTCAACTTATCAAACACCGCCCCTTTTGTCAACTGTTATTTTATTTTTTTAACATAATTTTTCTCACTTACCTCTTTTATTATACATCAGAATATGTCTTTTGGTGAAAAATAATTACGATTACCTTGTATATGTACTAACCTGTTGATATATTTTAACTGTAAATAACAAAAAACCTACATATATAGGAGAAACTTTTATGGCAGTAGAAATGAAGACAAAATTTGGCCATAGTGCTAAAGATATCCAACAAGATTATGCAGAACATCTTAAATACACCTTTGATGCAGACATCTTTCACAACACACCAGAGATAAGATACGAGGCTTTTGCTAGATCCATTATGGATCGTATCGTACACCAATGGCATGAAACTCGTGATACACAACGTAAAGCTGATGCAAAAAGAGTTTATTATCTTTCTCTTGAATTCTTGATGGGACGAGCTATGACAAACAACATCATCAATTTAGGAATTGAAGATGAAGCAAAACAGGCTCTCAAGAAGATCGGACAGGATTATGAAGAATTGAAGGACATTGAACCAGATGCTGGTTTGGGTAATGGTGGTCTTGGCCGTCTTGCAGCTTGTTTCCTTGATTCTTTGGCAACCTTGGAGATTCCTGCATTTGGTTATGGTATCAGATACAACTATGGTATTTTCAACCAACAGCTACGTGATGGCTGGCAAGAAGAGATTCCAGATAGCTGGTTGAAGAATGCAAATCCTTGGGAAATTGTGAGACCTGATTTATTGTTCCCTGTTCGTTTCGGTGGTGAGGTAAAAGTTATCCACGAACACGGAAGAGACAACTACAAATGGGTTGGCGGTGAGACTGTGAACGGTTTGGCTTATGATATGCCAATCGTTGGTTATGGCTGCAAAACTGTGAACACATTGAGACTTTGGTCAGCAAGAGCTGCAGAAGAATTTGATTTCCAAGAATTCAACCAAGGTGATTACACAGAATCAGTTAGAGCTAAAACTACTGCAGAAAACATCTCTCAGGTACTATATCCAAACGATACAGCATACATGGGTAAAGTTTTAAGACTGAAACAGCAGTACTTCTTTGTATCATGCTCACTTCAGGATATATTCAGAAGATTCAAACAGAAAGACCATAAATGGGAAGAACTTCCTAAATATGCTGCAATCCAATTGAATGATACTCACCCATCTCTGACAGTTCCAGAATTGATGAGACTTCTCGTTGACGAGGAGAATCTTGATTGGGATACT
>JBFHKM010000256.1:0-1869 GCA_041595335.1 Sphaerochaetaceae bacterium | reverse complement strand
TCATGACAGCTCTTCAATGTGTTGAATAGATTGATTGCACTTTTTATGATTGGAACAGATGTAAGAGCACCAGTGCCTTCTCCCAGTGACATGTTTAAATCAAGAAGAGGTTTTATATCTAGCTCATTGTAAACAAGATTCTGTGTTGTCTCACCGCTTTTGGTGCATGCTATGCAGCAATCCAGTGAAGATGGAGATATCTTTGATGCAATCAAAAGAGCTGTTGTTGTTATGAAACCATCAACCAAGACAAGCATGTTCTCTCTGGCACTCTGAATTATAGCGCCGGTTAAGAAGGCTATCTCAAGACCTCCATAGCAGCTCAAGGTGTCAAATATGTCCTTTATATCTTTTTCATGTGAGCTTTTGGCTCTTTCAATAAAACTGATCTTGTTTGTGTAGACATCTTCTGTAGCACAGATATCTCTGTTCACACATTCTTGAGCTGGTCTGTCCAATATGCTTGATATGAGAAGAGAGCTTGTTGTTGTGTTTCCAACCCCCATCTCGCCAAGAACAACAGTGTTGCAACCTTTTTTTGCAAGTTCCATAACTGCAAGTCGTCCATTGTTTATGGCAGTGATTGCCTCATCTCTTGTCATTGATAATCCTTTTACAGGATTATCATCGCAGCGTCGTACAAAGAATTTGCTCTCAACATTCCAAGATGGATCTATATCATCATTCATTCCAATGTTGTAGATATTCATATCGACATTGTTTTCTTTTGAAATAATTGCACAGCTACCACCTCCATTTTGAAAGGTTCTGACCATCTGGTATGTTATGAGAGAGGTGGAGGCAGATACCCCCTCTTCAACGATGTTATGATCTGCGCATGCCAAAAGCAATGCTGGTTTGTTTATGGTAGGATTGAGGTTGTTTTGAATCTGGACAACCTTTGTTGCTATCTCCTCCAAACGTCCTAAAGAGTTTGGAATTTTTGCCATGTCATTGAGTATGTGTTTGGCCTGTCTTTCTAAGGAAAATTTATTCATAATCACAAGCATATGAGAAAAATAAATACTATGCAAGAAAAAAAATGAAATACTTAAATATTGTCAAATTGGATAATATTGTTAAAAATAAAAGAATATAGTTCAAGAATAAGGTATCGATTGCATGTATTATGGCAGTGTATAAAGCAGATAGAAAATGGAATCAGGTGAGAGTCCTGAACAAGGCCGTTGCTGTAAATCATTACATGTTGGACATTCAAGTCACTGGTATTGCACTGGGAAGGCGTTCAACTTTTGATAAGTCAGAATACTTTTTCTATATGTTAAAAATCAATAATTTGCGTATCCTAAAATGATTGATAAGTTATATTGTGCACCACCAGTGGGCTCTCTGCGCAATAGCTTTCTTCTTTTGGAATAAAAGGAAAATCCTGTGGCTAAAAAAGAGAGTGGTTTCAATGCGTTGGCTGATTATCATAGATCCAATGCACTCTGCAACAATGTAAAATTTGCATTCATATTTCTTTTGATTGCTCTGGCTATTGTCTCCATAAACAATGGTGCCATGGATAGCAAAATTAAAGATGTTCTCTCAATACTTTTCAATAAAAATTTAAGCAGTTACCCACAGAGCACCATAACAATAATAAAACAGATAAGACTCCCTCGTATATTGAGTGCTGCCATTGTAGGCTCAGCTCTTGCGGTATCTGGCGTGATCTTTCAAGCCATACTGCAGAATCCTCTTGCAGATCCCTTCACAATAGGTATTTCAAGTGGAGCTGCTTTTGGAGCATCTCTTGCACTTCTTATGAATATGATATTCTCAATCTACATTCCAGTTTCTTTGATGGCTCTTGTCTTCTCACTGCTGACTTTGTTTGTGGTTATTCTGATATCACACAGAGGC
>JBFHKM010000255.1:0-2027 GCA_041595335.1 Sphaerochaetaceae bacterium | reverse complement strand
CTTATCAGATTTATCCTTCTTATCAGATTTATCCTTCTTATCAGATTTATCCTTCTTATCAGATTTATCCTTCTTATCAGATTTATCCTTCTTATGAGATTTCTTTTTCTTTTTGGACTTCTCTTTTTTGATATCCAATTCTACTTCATCTTCTTTAATCAAAGTTTTTTGATTGGATGCAAGACTGTAATTGACTATCCTCTGAAGAGTATCAAGAGTACCATTCAAAGGTGTATTCAAACTTTTCAAAAGTCCAAAAGCATAAGATGCTTCAGCAATATCCAAAGAATTTAATAACTGAATGAACTCATCATCAAACAAAGACTCTCTATCTATATAGTACTTATCATCTTTCTCAACAAAATCTTCTTTGCAGTTTGTTATGAAGTAATCTAGAAGCTCATCCAATTTTGATGGACTGACTCCAAGATATTCAAGTAACTCTTCCTTGCTAGCACCATCTTTACTTTTAATATAGCTATAAATAGCTTGCAAATATGCTAAATCATCTTTCTTTATATCCATATATACCTCACTGTTATACTTAAATAATAACACCACTTAGGCAACTTTTGTAAAAAACTTTAACAATGAGTCCTAAATATACGAATGATGACAATTTAGAATTTTTAAAATCAATCTACCTCAAACTCATTCTTTACAGTCTCACCTTTCAATGATAGCAGTATTGTTGCTCCTATAATGAATATACCTGCTATTATAAAAGTGGAAGGAAGAGGTTCTTTAAAAACCAAAGTACCAACAACAACAGCTGTAAGAGGTTCAAGAGTGGAAACAGCACCTGCAATGGCCCCACCAACTGATTTCACACCAATTGCAAAAAGCAGAACTCCAACTGCACAGCTCAATCCGAAACCGAGACCGCCAATTACAACCTCTAAAGTTATGTTGCCAAATATCTCACGTGATGTTTTAGCTCCAATTATCTCACCAGCTATCCATGCGATGATCAACAAAGAAAAAAATACAGCAATATAATAAACAATAACCAAAGAATTGATGTCTTTAAGGCCTTCTTGATTGAGCAGAATGACGTATAGACTTATTGAAATTGCAGATACAGCAGCAAGTAGAATTCCTGTTGAGTTCAATCTAACATCTCCCGACGGATATGATATCAAAGCAACAGCAAGTAATGATAGCACAACACCAACAACCACAGCAACTGAGGGTTTCTGCTGTTTCAAAATAACAGCAAGTAACATCACCAAAGCTGGATAAGTGAAATGTATCACTGTAGCAAGTCCAGATGGAATATAAGCATAAGAGGCAAGCAGTGTCAGAGCCATAAAGAAAAAGAATAATCCGGCTACCAACAGTGAAACTTTTGTAGAATCCATTATTCTCAGATCATTGAGTTGACCTCTCTTTACAAGTATAAAGAAATATAAAATTGCAGATATTAAAAATCTACTTAAAAGAGATGCTGGTAAATTCATCCCACCTGAACGAAGCATTACCGAGAATGCTGGATTTATACCAAACATGATTGCAGAAATTATTATCAAAATAATTCCTTTCTTATATGAACTGCTCATTTTGTACTCACTCATTTTTTAAATTATCAGACAAAGGTTTAACACAGAAACATATAATATGGAATAGTTATCAGTAATGATTGATAACTGTTAATAGCTTATAATCATTCAGATCAGAAAGTAAAAAAGAAATCTATTTATCAGATTTCATATTACAAAAAATTTAAAAAAGGAGAGCAATTGGGGACACTCCAAATTTGGTAAATTATACTATGATACATGGTTGATGAGTTATTCAAACTAATTTCACTATACATAAAACCCTCATTATGTATACTTTTGTTAGATATATCAAAAATCTTTCATAAAAGATTAAATTATTATCCTATCTTTCGTAAAAATTATGGGGTATAATCTATTGATAACGAAAAAAGAGAGGTTTCGATGCTAGAGTTAGGAACATTGAGAGAAATTAACTTATTATCACTGTGTGTCCGTTTATTATTAGGAATACTATTCAGTGGATTT
>JBFHKM010000254.1:0-2046 GCA_041595335.1 Sphaerochaetaceae bacterium | reverse complement strand
TCAATTGCACTCTCAATCGTAGCTTGAACAGCATCTATATCATTGGCATCATTTAGCTCTATTGTAAGAGATTGATACTCTCCTTCTTTAAGCCCTATCAGCTCATTCAATCCTTCGATTGAAACATAGTTTGAAGATACTCCTATGAGGCTGTTGCTCTGAGCAACACCAATTACAGTGAAGTGTCCTACATTCTCCTGTCCTGATACTGTTTGAAAGCTGAATACAACATCATCTCCGATGTTCACATTCAGATCATCAAAAGCATCTTGACTGAGGATTATATTTTCAGGATTTTCAATTCCATCAATGGAGCCTTCAGTCAGAACGAGGTCCTTCTTAAGACTCTGCTCTTTGTTCCAATCAACACCAACTGTTGTTGTGGATGTTGATTGACTGTGGAAAATCAATGTTCCACTCACATTTGATCTCTTCTGATAATTCTTTATCAAAGAGGGATCTACCTCATCAATGGAGCTCTGAAGGATGTCGAAATCAGATATCTTGCTGACAATCTTTCCACTCTCCAAAAGCTCATCTCCACTGATATATATATGTCCACCAAGAGAGGAAGTTATTCCATTTTCAATGTTTGTTGAAAATCCTGATGTGAGACTCTGGATCAGTATTATCACCATCGTTCCAAAAGCAATTGCAAATGTGAGCATGTTGCTTTTCTTCTTCTGTCTGTTTACATTTCTATTGGCAATCTTTAAATAATTCATATCTACTCCTACTTACTCATTGCTTCACGTGGTGATATTCTTAAAGCCACTGCAACTGGATACAAGCTGGAGAATACTGATACGACTGTAATTGCTGCCACTGATAACAGAATTGAGGATCCACTGATTCTTGGGATGAATACATCTCCACCAATTATGATTTTTGTGAATGTTCCTGTTGCTTGAATTCCAATCTGTCCAGCAATCGATAGTATTGAAACACCAATCAAGATTCCGATTATTCCAAATATGATTGTTATGAAAATTGTTTCCAAACTTATCATGTTTCTTATATAACCCTTGCTTGCTCCAAGAGCTCGCATGGTACCAATCTCATTGGTTCTCTCAGAAATTGAGACCACCAAGGTGTTCATTATTACAATCACAACAACGATTGCCACAAGAGCCAATATTGCATAGAAGATTATTGAAATCACATCAGCCATCTGAGCCGACATACCAGCACCTTTTGTCCATTCGTATGCAGTGAGCTCCCATCCGTTCTCTGCAAACATTGCATTGAGATTCTTTATGACTGCATTCACGTTGGCTGAGTCATCAACCTGCACAAGCATGTAGCTGTATGCATCATTATCTATTGTATTGAGTGCATCTCTTTGGGATGTATCGCCCAATATGTTGTAGATATCTTCACTCTCAATATCTGAGAACAATGAATCATCATCAGATGCAAAAAGACCATCATCAGAATCAGAGAACAGAGAATCAGAAGAAGAAGCAAATAGGTCATTCTCATCAAATGCTCCCAGTGTAGATATCTCTTCATCATTCAAGTTCAGTTGAGATTCTGTATTGAGAAGTATTCCATTCAGTGCTCTTATGCTATCTAAATCCAAGAAGTTGATAAGAGAGATATCAATTGAGTCATCATCATATTGATGAACACCACGAATTGTGACCTCACGAATTTTTGTTCCAGATGTCTCATTCATGCTTGTGATGAGAATCTTATCCCCGACTCCAACTTCTTCTGAAGTTGAATTGTTGAGCATATCAAGAACAAACTGAGATAGAACAACTCCTTCCTCACCAGGTTTCAAGAAGCTGCCATCCACAATGTTTATTCCACTTGTGAACATATTCTCATAATCCACTGGATCAATTCCTCTGAATATACCAAAGCCAGTTCCATTCTCACCATATTGAATCAATCCTGCTGAGTTTATCTGTCCTGTTGTATCACTGATACCATCAATTTGATTGACGGCGCTCTCAACTTCATTGAAGTTTGTGATCTTAGAATTGGCTCCCTCACTGTCAAAAGATGGCATTATGAGAGATGGCTCTGCATTATCTGTTG
>JBFHKM010000253.1:0-2047 GCA_041595335.1 Sphaerochaetaceae bacterium | reverse complement strand
GATGGATACAGGTTCTTTCATACCAGATCAAGGTAACACTCCTGAAGCGTATGAAAGACTCATCTACGATATTGTTCGTGGTGATGCATCATTGTTCTCAAGATGGGATGAAGTTGAGTCAGCATGGAATATAGCTGATTGCATCATCAATTATAGAGAGAGAATGAAATTGAATTTCCCTAATTATGAAGCGGGTAGTATGGGACCAAAAAAGGCTTTTGAGCTCATAGAGAAAGACGGCCGCCATTGGATTGATGTTTAACAGATAATTAAAGAGGAAAGAATATGAACATAGATACAACAAAGGTATATGATATTTCAATGCCAATCTCTCATGATATGCCAGTATATAAGGGACGAGAAGAGAAGCGTCCTGATCTGACTGCTCAGAGTACTTTTGCAACAGGATCTGCATATGAAAGTGTAATCAAGATGAACATGCACACAGGAACTCACATTGATAGCAAGCTTCATATGATTGAAGGTGGTTCAACAATTGAATCAATCGATGTCAGAGATTTACTCACAGAATGTCGAGTTATAGATTTGAGTGATTGTAAAGACTCCATAAGTAAAGAAGATCTGGTTGATAAGAACATAAAGGAAGGCAGCTTCCTTCTTCTAAAAACAAGGAACTCCACTGAAGATATTTTAGAAAAGGATTTCATCTATCTTGATCGAACAGGAGCCAGCTATCTTGCATCTTTAAAGGTAAGAGGAGTTGGTACTGATGGATTGGGAATTGAGAGAAGTCAGAGTGATCACATGACCCATCTAACGCTGATGAATGAAGGAGCTCATATCATTGAGGGCCTTCGCCTAGCTGATGTTCCTGAGGGTAATTACTTCCTATCCGCTCTACCTATCTATATACCAGGTGCAGAAGCATCTCCTGTTAGAGCAGTTTTGATGGGTTTGAAGTAGACTTTATAGGTATTTAAGATATCAAACATAAAAATGGAGGCAGTTTCGCTTGTTATGAAACAGCCTCTGTTTTTATATCAGTCTACAATCATTCCCATGCATATTGAGCTGTAATATCTATCATCTATATAGAATGCTCTGCTTATCTTACCTTCCTGTTTGAAACCAAAATTTTCATAGAGTTTTATTGCATTTTTATTGTCTTCTTTTACACTGAGGTTTATTTTCTTCAAATCGGTTGTATTCAACCATTTTACAAATTCATCCATGAGATGTGTTGCAGCCCCTTGATTCCAGTATTCTTTAGATACGGTTATTGAGAGCTCTCCAGAGTGTCTCAATCTAGCTCTGTCTGCTGAGTTGATGCTTAAGTTACCAATTATTTCATCACCACAAAAAGCTAGAAGGAAGCATTGATTTGTTGAGCTGTTGATGGAAGATATGAACTGTTTTTCTGAATCTACTGAAGGATTGAATTCACCATTCTCAAATGTGAGATTATCTGATTGTAAAATGATATCTTTTACATATGCTATTACACTCTCAGCATCTTTTTCTGTAGCTTCTCTTATTATGATCTCTTTACCATTTTTTAAAAGATGTTTCATTGATGATCTCTCCTCTGTATTGTGATGTTGCAACTATTCTTGTAAATTTATTATATACTATATAGTAAAGTAATTATTGTGAATATATATTTGGGGGATTTTGAATGTTTGAAGTCAGCATAAGCGGTCCTATGGCCGTTGGAAAAACAACTGTCATACAAAGACTGGTGGAAAATAATAGCAATTTCTGTGCAATATATGAGAACTCTATGGCAAACAATGAATTGTTCTCAACAATCTACTCGAGAGAGAGCACTCCTTTTGGGCGGAATTTGAAGCAGATGCTCTATATCAACGATATCTTGCAGAGACTCAGTGAGGTTGACTGTGATGTTGTTCTCTTGGATAAAGGAATCGAGGACATCCTATTCTTCTGGAGAAATTCAAATGATTTAGAATTTCCTGATTGCAAAGACAACTCTTTTATAGATAAAGTTTCCTGTATGGTAGGGGACTCTCTCTCTGATTTGATTGTATATCTTGATGCAAGTGATGAAGTTCTTAACCTGCGAAAG
>JBFHKM010000252.1:0-2064 GCA_041595335.1 Sphaerochaetaceae bacterium | reverse complement strand
TTCCTGGCTATAGAAAAACAATAATTTATTATATTTGATTTCTTCCTGAAATCATGGTTTTGATACTAAGGTTTAAATTTATTTTTGTCAATAAAAAATTGAAAACTCTTATTTCTTATAAAAAGAAGTTTGATTTCTATGTGAGTTTTTTCCTGATAATTTCAATGCTGTCACCAATTAAGTTATCCATACCAATCTTTTCAGTACCGGCAATGCTTGTGTTGCAGCGACTTATTGGAATCAAGATTTTATGAGCGTCAGATTGACCTAGAGCCAAGGCCATTTTAGGAGTTATCTCGCCATGAAGGGCATCTGCTATCATGATTCCTAAAGCTCCAATTATTATGGTAGATTTCCTTGCTGCCACGATAACAGGGTTCTCTCCTGTCGCTATTGCATCAGGAGCACTTGATAGCATTGCACTGGTTGCAAGTGAGTTTGTTCCAATTGCCAAAACAAAAATGTCTGGGAATTCTTTCTTTATTCTTTTAACAAGAGTTCTTCCTAGGGAGCCACCCTGTCCATCTATTACTGTTATCTGTATTTCATCTTTCATGTATACAATTATTGCATAGATTAATATTTTGTTCCATCTTTTTTTAAATATCCTCTTCTAATTAATTGAAGAGCAAAGAAACAAAATACCAGTAGAGCACTCGATATCATGAAGATTGTTAAAAATCCATGATTATCAATTATGGAACCTCCCAAAAGAGGACCAATTGCAAAGCCTGCTCCTTCCAATATTGATTGGATTGAGGAGAATCTTGCTCTGTGTCCAAGTGGTGTCTGGTTCATCACAAAGTAACTATGATTGGTAGCTGAGAATACCTCACCGACACTGAAAAGGATCACAAGAATTGCAATGAAGTAGAATGCACTTACATACCCCATAAATACATAGCTTATTATATACAGAAGTATGGAAATTGAAACCAATCTCAAAGGATGTTTGTTTGAAGAGAATCTTACAAGAAGAGGGGTACAAACAATAACTGTAAGAGCATTGATGCTCATCACACTTCCATAATAAGTTGGTCCCAATGTTCTGAACAAACTGGTCAGATATAGAGGAAGGGCAAAGAAGAACATTGCTCTTGCAAGTCCATATATAGAGGACATCCCTATATAAGTTGAGATGAGAGGTCTCTCTTTAAGAACTTTGAATACTGAACCTTCAACAGCTTTATCACTTTGATCAGATTTCAAACTATCATCAATGTCTTCATCGGTTGGTTTCTTCTCCTCTATAAGGAATGCAACACATAGAGTTGCAAACAGAGTAATTATACCGTTTCCTAAAAATAGCCAGTTCGGATAGTAATTGAACAGAAGTCCTGCAATCATGGGACCTATTGCAAAGCCAATGTTGTAAGCAAGGTAGAACAAGGAGAAAGCTTCTTTTCTGTTGTTGAAGGTTGTATGATCTGCATGAATTGCAGCTCTAGCTGGATCTGTAGCTCCATCAAAAAGAAATATAAGAAGCATCAGATATGGAACAATCTCTTTATATTCCATCATTAGCCCACACAGTATCATTGCTATACCACACAATACCTGTGATATTATCATTACTTTTTTTCTTGAGACCTTATCTGCAATGCGACTTGAGAATAGGGAGCCTGGAACATACATGCTCAGTGATATCATTGTGAAGATTCCCGCATATGTTGCAGAGTATCCAAGCTTTATTGTCAAAAATAAAGTTAGAAATGGGAATATGAAGTTGCCAGCTCCGTTGATGAAGTTGATAAGTGCCAATGCCCATATGCCTTTGGGGAGTTTTGAATAAATCATTGCAGTCCTTTTGATCTGTGTTTGTCTTTAAAGAATATTATGTTTTTCACTCTATATCAATGAGTTGTATATAATAATTCTGTTATGATTGTATGAATATGTTTGAAAACTTAATCCATAGGAAAAATAAGTATTGATTTAAAAGCTGTATTCAGTACTGAACTTTAGGTTTCAAATGGTGTTCTCCATAGCATGTTGTTATCTTTCTAATGTTTAAAATAATAGGAATTCGACTGATTTTTGATGGAAATTTGATATTGAATGATT
>JBFHKM010000251.1:0-2085 GCA_041595335.1 Sphaerochaetaceae bacterium | reverse complement strand
CCGATGAATGAATCATAGTCTTCGAAACCGTCAGGCATTGGTGTATCAACTAAGATTACAGGGATACCCATCTCTTTAGCTTTTTGAAGAACTTTGATTGCTGTTGGAGGTTGTGATGGAGAGAATACAAGTGCATCAGGATTACCTGCTAGAGCATCTTCTACCATATTGATCTGCTGTACAACAGCATCTTCAGTTGGTGGACCAAGTTTCTCTACAGTACAGCCATTCTCTTCAGCACCTGTATCACTACCATTAGCAACACGCTGCCAATATTCACTGCTCAAAGTCTTCAATACAACTGCAACTTTAAGAGTAGATTCATCACCTGTATTCTTTGTTTCAGCCTCACCATTAGCAAATACCATTGATGGTACCATAAGTAACATCACAGCTACCAATAAAATAGAACTTAACTTTTTCATTTTTCTTTTCTCCTTTTCGAATGAATTGTTATTTTTAATATTCTCCCCTTTTGAAAGAATTCAAATTACTTTTTCTTAACACTGTTTCTCAATACATCGATATAAACAGCAAGTATGATTACAAGACCAATAACTACAGTTTGGAAGTTTGCATTTACGTTCAATAGGTTCAGACCATTACGTAGTACTGATATGATAAGAACACCAATCAAGGTATTTTGAATATCACCAACACCACCTGCGAATGAAGCACCACCAATGATAACAGATGCAATAGCGTCAGTTTCATAGTCCTTACCAGCCAGTGGATAAGCTGAATCAACACGACCAACTAGAACGATACCAGCTAATGCTGCAAACAGACCACTTAAAGAATAAACAACCATCAATACTTTATTAACATTGATACCTGAAAGTCTTGCAGCTTCTTTGTTACCACCAACAGCGTAGATATAACGTCCCATTGTGGTTCTGTTCATAAAGAAGTACATGGCTGTATAAACAACTGCTACCAAAATTACACTTACAGGAACAACACCAAAGGATTTCTCACCTATAAATAGTATAGAAGGAGCAAAGCCATTGATTGATAGAGTTCCAGTTACAAGTAAAGCAAGACCAGCACCAATCATCTTTGTACCAATTGTTGAAATAAATGGATGAGGTAATCTGAGCTTTGTAAGTAAGAGACCATTGAATACACCAAATGATGTACCAACTAAAAGACAAACAAGCATTGCCAATATAGGATTTCCCTGCAAGTTAACTGCAACAATACCCATGACCATGATTGATAGAGCAAGCATTGAACCAATAGATAGATCAATACCAGCAGTTAGAATTGCTAAAAATTCACCAATAGAAAATATAGCTATCAAACTTGCCTGTGCAAGAACGTTTCTCAAATTGGCTACTGTAAGAAATCTAGGTGTCAATATTGATATAATCACACACAATAGAACCAAACTCATTATGATACCAAAATTACTTCCTCTTTTATTCAAATTAGCAATAATAGAAGCTCCAAGTCGTTTGCCACTACTTTTCTGTTCTTCTTTTTCCATCTTAATTCTCCCCTTTATACAGTAACTGTCTTGCCAGTTTTTATTGACTTATTGATAGCATCAATTAACATAATTGCTTTAAGACCATCTTCCATTCCTACACTTGATTGTTTCTTGTTATTTAAAACATCATCAACAAACACTTGCATTTCGTTCAAATAAGCTTGTTCAAATCTGTCTAAGAAACCTGGAACTGTTTTACATTCCATTTTGGCATCTTTAAATATCAAAGTTGAATCATCTTTGATCTTTCCAACAAATGCAGCACCATTTTCACAGATAACTTCTGTTCGAATGTCATATCCATAATTAGCATTTCTGCTGACTTCTAATTGTGCGATTCCACCATTTTCAAATGTCATTGTTATAGCACAGTGATCAATATCACCAATCTCACCAAGTTCTGGATATCTTAGAACACCACCTGTTGCAAATACTTCTTTAGCTTCACAATTGAAGAACCATCTGGTAAGATCTATATCATGAACTGCCATATCGGATACCAAGCCACCGCTTTTCTTAGCAAATTCAATTGGTGGACATCCAGGGTCTCTTCCTATAGCAAGTATTGAAATAGGTTTGCCTAAATCACCACT
>JBFHKM010000250.1:0-2101 GCA_041595335.1 Sphaerochaetaceae bacterium | reverse complement strand
TGGATTGGGATGAAAAAGGACTTTATTTCCTCACAGCCAAAGGCAAGAAGTTCTACGATAGACTCATAAAACGAAAATATATAGCGCTCTCTCTTTTGAAGGGAGAGGATACCATGAGCTCTCTTTCCATATCAGTTAGAGCTAATGTAAAAGATATTGGAAGAGAAAGATTATACTCTCTGTTCGAAAAAAATAAGTACATGTACAAAATCTATCCAACGGAAAAAAGCCGTGAGGCTCTTACGGTTTTTCAGATTTACAGTGGCTCTGGAGAGTTATTTGATCTTTCTAAAAGGCCAATCAGAAGAGAGTCTTTTAAATTTGGAAAAATTAAATCCTACAGAATGCAGTACATAATAAATGACAACTGCATTGGTTGTGGTCTATGTGTTGCAGCATGCCCACAGGATTGTATAGATGAATCATCTGTTCCATTCAAAATAAATCAAGAGAGCTGTCTTCACTGTGGTAACTGTTTATCAGAATGCCAATCAGATGCAGTAGAATTCAAAAACATCGAGATTTAAAAAACAGATCAACTGACAAACAAAAAAAAACAAAAGCACAATTATATTGGGCTCACCTCTGTGTACCCAAAATAATTAAAGCAGGAGAACAAAATGACTTATTTAAAGAAATTAATAACATTCAATAGGTATCTATTGGAGATGAATCCAAATATTTGCAGCGAGGCAGATAGCATACCACCAACCATTACAGAACAGAGAAAACTTATGCGCGCTCTTATGAACGTGAGCTATCCAATAACGATGAGTGATGAAATGCAGACGATTCAAGATGAAATATTGCAGGAAGATCTATCGAAAAAAAACATTGTTGGATTATCAGATATGAAGGAATTTGAGAGAGGGATATATCTATATCAAGGAGATATAACAACTCTTGATGTTGGAGCAATTGTAAATGCTGCAAATGATAAGATGCTTGGATGCTTCATCCCTCTTCACAGTTGCATAGACAATGCAATCCACTCTGCCGCAGGTCTTCAACTGAGAGCAGAATGCAACAGCATTATGATGGAGAATGGCTATGATGCACAGACTGGACAAGCTTTAATTACAGAGAGCTACAATCTTCCTTGTGAGAAGGTGATTCATACAGTTGGACCTGTTGTTACAGATCGCCTCAGCAAGAGACTGAGAGAGTTGCTTGCATCATGCTACAAAGAGTCAATAAAACTTGCAGTTGAGAACAATCTAAAGAGCATTGCTTTCTGCTGCATTTCAACCGGAGTATTTGGTTATCCTCAGAAAGAAGCTGCAATGTGTGCAGTGGAAACTGTAAGAGAGCTGAAAAAACAATACAACATTGATGTTATCTTCAATGTATTCAAAGATGAGGATTTAAAAATATATGAAAGCTTACTTAAATGAGATAGATAGAATAAAAGAAAAAATTGCAGACTCTGATAAAATTATAATTGGTCTTGGTGCAGGAATGTCTGCATCAGGTGGCCTTGATTACAGCAATGAAGAGATCTTCAAGAGATGGTATCCTGAATATCATAATTTAGGATTCAAAACAATTTGGGAGTTGATATCAAAGTATTGGGTCACAGATATTAAAAACTTGAGTGTTGAAGATGCAAAACTGTACTGGGGATTTTGGTGCAGACATATTTATCACATAAGATATGAGGTTCAAATTACTGAGCCCTATGCCCTTCTAAGAGACCTCGTTTCAGATAAAAAGAAGTTTGTAATAACAACAAATGGAGATCATCAGAGCCAGAAAGCTTTTGGTGATGATTTAGTTTTTTCCCCTCAAGGTGATTACAGTTATTTCCAAACGACATCCGGTAGAGGTAAAATTATTGAAAACAGAGATATGGTTATGAAGATGATTGCGAATATGGAATCTCAATTTGAAATAAGAGAGAAAGATATCCCATACAGCAGCAGATACAAACAGAGATTGGAACCAAATCTCAGATGTGATGATAAGTTCAACAATGCAGATTGGATGGACAAATATAAAGATTATGAGAGTGAGATTTACAGGGATAAAGATGCAAATATACTGTTCTTGGAAATTGGAGTTGGATTCAACACTCCATCAATAATACGCTATCCATTTGAGA
>JBFHKM010000249.1:0-2143 GCA_041595335.1 Sphaerochaetaceae bacterium | reverse complement strand
GAAGTAGCAATTGAACCTAAGACTAAGGCAGGACAGGAAAAAATGGGTATCGGCCTTCAAAAGCTTGCTGAAGAAGACCCGACATTCAAGACATATACAACTCCTGATACTGGACAGACAATTATTGCAGGAATGGGCGAGCTTCATTTGGAAATCATCGTTGATAGACTTTTAAGAGAATTCAAGGTTGAAGCAAATGTTGGAAAGCCACAGGTTTCTTATAAAGAAACAATCACTGGAACAGCTGATGTTGATATGAAATATGCAAGACAATCCGGTGGTAAGGGACAATATGGTCACGTTAAAATCAGAATGGAACCTATTGAATCAGGAAAAGGCTTTGAATTTGTCAATGCAATTGTAGGTGGAGCTATTCCAAGAGAATATATACCTGCAGTTGAAGCTGGTATTAGAGGAGCATCTGAAAATGGTGTTCTTGCAGGATATCCGGTACTTGATTTCAAGGTAACATTGTATGATGGTTCATATCATGAAGTCGACTCTTCAGAAATGGCGTTTAAGATTGCTGGTTCTATGGCTTTCAAAGATGCTATGAGAAAGGCTTCACCAATATTGATGGAACCTACTATGAAAGTTGAAGTAACAACTCCAGAGGATTATTTAGGAGATGTTATGGGAGATATAAGTTCTAGAAGAGGAAGAGTTGAAGGATTCTCTGACAGAAGTGGAGTTAAGATAGTAGATGCATTTGTACCATTATCAGAAATGTTTGGTTATGCAACTGTTCTTCGTTCCATGAGCCAGGGTAGAGCAGCTTATTCAATGGAATTTGACCATTTTGAAAAAGTTCCAAACAGTGTAGCAGAAAAAATAACACAAAACCAATAAAAATAATAAAAATGATAATAATATAATAAGTTATGGAGGGAATAAAATGGCAAAGCAAAAATACGAAAGAACAAAACCCCATGTTAACGTTGGAACAATCGGACACGTTGACCATGGTAAGACTACTTTAACAGCAGCAATTACAAAGACATTACATGAAAGATACGGCACAGGCGAAGCTATAGCATTTGAAAACATTGATAAAGCACCTGAAGAAAGAGAAAGAGGAATTACAATCTCAACAGCACACGTAGAGTATGAAACACCAAGCAGACACTACGCACACGTTGACTGCCCAGGCCATGCTGACTATGTAAAGAACATGATTACAGGAGCAGCACAAATGGACGGTGGTATCATAGTTGTATCTGCAGCTGATGGTCCAATGCCTCAAACAAGAGAGCATATCCTTCTTGCTAGACAGGTTGGAGTTCCAAAATTAGTAGTATTTTTAAACAAAGAAGATATGGTAGATGATGCAGAACTAATCGAACTTGTAGAGATGGAAGTAAGAGAACTTCTATCAGAATATGAATTTGATGGAGATGAAACACCAATAGTTGTAGGCTCAGCATTAAGAGCACTTGAAGATCCAATGGGAGCTTGGGGTGACAAAATATTAGCATTGATGCAAGCAGTAGACGAATGGATACCAACACCAGAAAGAGATATAGATAAACCATTCTTGATGCCAGTAGAAGATGTATTCTCAATAACAGGAAGAGGAACAGTTGCTACAGGAAGAGTAGAAAGAGGAATATTAAAGGTTCAGGATAAAATTCAGATCGTTGGATTGAATGAAGCACCAAAAGAAACAGTATGTACAGGTGTTGAAATGTTCAAGAAATTACTTGATCAAGCTCAGGCAGGAGACAACATCGGAGCACTTCTTAGAGGAGTTCAAAGAGCTGACATCCAAAGAGGTCAAGTTTTAGCTAAACCAGGTTCAATCACTCCACATACAAAATTCAATGCAGAAGTATATGTATTGACTAAAGAAGAGGGTGGAAGACATACACCATTCTTTAACGGATACAGACCACAGTTCTATTTTAGAACAACAGACATCACAGGACAGATAGACTTAGAAGAAGGCGTAGAAATGTGTATGCCTGGAGATAACTCAAGATTTATAGTAGAATTAATTCATCCAATAGCAATAGAAGAAGGATTAAGATTCGCTATCAGAGAAGGCGGAAGAACTGTTGGATCTGGAGTTGTTACTTCTATAATAAAATAATAAAATTTAGAAATGCAGAATTGATGGAAAAATAGCTTTCATTTTGAAAGCTAT
>JBFHKM010000248.1:0-2225 GCA_041595335.1 Sphaerochaetaceae bacterium | reverse complement strand
CGTTTTTTCTTTGGCATTTCCTGGATTTGCCACTTATGAAGGAATTTCAATACTGGCATTTGTTGCCTTGATACCAATGTTCGCTGTAATTCATAATACCAAGTGGTCACTCACTCCTTCTTATGGTTTTCTTTACGGCGCTGTTTTTTATCTGTTCTTCAATTATTGGCTGAAATCTTTCCATCCACTCGCAATAGTAATTGTTCCAATTATTAAAGGTGCCGAGATGATGGTCCTATTTTTCATCCTCAAATTCGTTGACAAATACTTCAAAAAACGCTCTTATCTGCTCATGGCTGTAGTCTATACGGCATACACCTATCTAGCTCAGAACTGGTTCGCCGGCTATCCTTATGGTACATTGGGATACGCTTCTTACAACCTTCTGCCTTTCATTCAGATTGCTGATATCACAGGTATCTGGGGCATAAACTTCATAATGGTTCTACCTCAAATATTGATTGGTACCTATCTTGGTGAGTATTTAAAAGACAATTCTTACAGTTTCAAAAAATTCATCAAAGAATATAAAATTGATTCAATAGCTTATATAGCTCTATTGGTGATTGTGCTCATCTATGGTTTTATCTCCATGCACAAATGGGACAATGAAGAGCCTCAAAAAGAATGGCGTGTTGCAACAGTGCAGCACAGTGCAGACACCTGGAAAGGTGGTTTCATCACCTACAAGAGAAACTTCAACAATCTAAGAGTCTACTCTCTTGAAGCACTGACTCAGAATCCTGATATAGTATTGTGGAGCGAGACTGCATTTGTTCCATCCGTTGCATGGCATGAGAACTATCCAAGCGATGAAGATACAAGTGAGTTGGTCGAGGAATTCGTTGACTTTGGAAAAGAATTATCTGTACCTCTTGTAACAGGTAACCCTGAAGGTGTGATAAAAGATCCATCTCTTCCAGCTTTGCTTGATAATGGAGACTGGAACAGAGATGATTACAACAGTGTAATTTTCTTTGAAGATGGTGAGATCAAGAACACCTACAGAAAGCAGCATCTTGTTCCATTTACAGAATACTTCCCTTATGAAAAACAGCTGCCTTGGTTGTACAAGATCTTAAAAGATAATGATTACCACTGGTGGTTGCAGGGTGATGATCCTGTTGTCTTCACCACTGATGAAGGCATAAAATTCTCAACTCCAATATGTTTTGAAGATGTATTTGGAGAGATCTCAGCCGACTTTGTTCAGAACGGTGCAAGCGTACTTCTGAACATGACAAATGATGGCTGGGCAAACAGCAGTGAATCTGAGATGCAGCATGCAGCAATCGCCGTATTCAGATCCGTTGAAAACAAAAGAACCACAATGAGATCAACAAACAGTGGTATCACATGCATGATTGATGTTAATGGTAGAATAATTGACCCTATGACTCCTTTCAAAGCAGGATGGAAGATTTATACCGTTCCTGTCTACACAACAGAAGCAGTGGGCCTCACGTTCTTCACAAAACACCCAAATTTATTTGGTATCATAGCTGCAGATATATCATATGTTGCTGTTGGATTGATGGCGCTTTACAAAATTATTGAGTTCTTTAAGAAAAAGAAATATAAAAAGTCAGGTAAATAAAATGGAATATAAAACAGCTTCCATCTGTGTAATTGGAACAGAATTGACACAGGGAATAATTGCTGATAAACATTGCAAGTTGATATCAAGTGAGTTCACAAAACTTGGAATTCATACCAATGCTATGACCATCATAAATGATGATGGCAGCATTGAAAGCAAGTTGGTTGAGATGGTTGATGAGAGCGATATTGTTATCATCACTGGTGGTCTTGGACCAACTAGCGATGATATGACTCGTAACTCAGTGGCGAAGGTAGCTGGAGTTGGTCTTTATCAAGATGCAGCTAGTTATGAAACTCTGAAAGCGAGACTTGGCGATAGAGTCAATGGTGCAAACATAATTCAGACAATGTGTCCTGAGACCTTCACTCCAGTTGTGAATCCATTGGGAACAGCTCCTGGATTCAAAGGTTTCATAAACAGGTCCGATAGAAGTGTGGCAGTTGCTGCAATGCCTGGACCTCCTCGTGAGCTGAATGAAATGTTCTTCAAGCACATCCTTCCTTGGGTGGCATCTCTTGTTGGACAGGAAGAACTTGAAAGAGAGGAGTACTCAACATTCTTAACAGGTGAGAGCACTCTTGAAGAGATCTGTCAGAAAAACAAAGTTGGTGATGTTCAATGG
>JBFHKM010000247.1:0-2259 GCA_041595335.1 Sphaerochaetaceae bacterium | reverse complement strand
TTATATCACATACCCAATAAGATTTTTCATTAAAAAAATGGGGACACATTGTCCCCATCTAACATTAAATTTGATCTTACACTCTTTACAGAATCTGCACTAGCTGATTATTGCTACTGCTTCATCAACTGCCACTTCAGCACCTATCTCTGCAACGATATCAACAATCTTGCAATCTTTAGGAGCCAATATCTCGCCTGTTGCTTTGCTTGCTTCAATTGAGCAGATCAGATCACCTTTCTTTACAGAATCACCAGACTCCACATTCCATGATGTTACGATTCCAGTTGTCATCAGAGAGTTCAATTTAGGCATCTTCAGCTCAACATCACCCTCAGGAACAATTATGCAGACAATACTTCCAACATCAACAGTCTCACACTGCTGATCTCTCATTTCCATAATTTTTCCATCAATTGGTGCCAAGATCTCACCTGCTGCCTTGTTGGCCTCAACATTGCAGAGAACATCACCTTTCTTTACATGATCTCCAACTTCAAAGTTCCATTCACATATTCGTCCTGCACTCATCATCTCATTCAATTTTGGCATTCTTATCTTGCCCTCTTCCATTTGAGGAGTGCTCTCCTCACAAGGATGAATATTGCACTTAGGATGGGAATGAATTGATCTTTCCTCAACATCCATAATTGCTTCACTGAATGTTTCAATCAAAGTTGGATGGGCGTGAATTGTCTCAATCAAATCATCAACAGTGAGACCGGCTGTCATTGCAGTTGATGCTTCATGAATCAGATCAGAAGCATGTGGTCCACATATATTCACACCAAGAATTTTTCCATCCATATCAGCAATTACTTTAACAAGGCCCTCAGTCTCACCGAGAGTCATTGCCTTACCATTTGCTGCAAAAGGGAATCGACCAACACGGTACTCCAATTTCTTCTCTTTTGCGTATTCTTCTGAGATACCACATGTAGCTATTTCAGGAAATGCAAATACACAATCAGGAACAGGAGTCATTGGTTTTGCATCAGTATGATTTATAATTGATTCAACCAATTTCTCGCCATGAGCACTTGCAACATGAGCTAGCATCTGCTTTCCAATGACATCACCAATTGCATAAATGCCATCAATGTTTGTCTTATAATTGCTATCAACCAGCACAAAGCCACATCTATCAGTTTTGACTCCAGATGCTTTGATATTTAAATTATCAGTATTTGCTCTTCTTCCAGCTGAAAGCAGAACTTCATCAACTTCAGTTCTAACTTCTTTCTCTGTCTTGAGATCTTTCGATACTATAACAATGCCATCTTCTGTTTTTTCAAGACGTTGAGGTAGAACTCCCTCAACCATGTTGATTCCCTGTTTTCTGAATGATTTCATAAATTCATAGACAGTTTCTAGATCTAACTTACGCATGACTCTATCATATTTAACAACCACATAAACATCAGAACCAAATGAATTGAATATATTGGCAAATTCAGTACCTACAGTACCCGCTCCTATAACACCAAGTCTTTTTGGGATGTGGTCAATTTCAAGAAGTTCATCAGTTGTCATAACGCCTGGAAGATCATTACCGGGAATGGACAATCTTTTTGGAGAGGATCCTGTTGCAATGACTATGCTTTTAGCAGTGACCTTCTCTCTTCCACCTTCCTTCAATATCACCAAAACTGTTTTTTGATCTACAAAAGAACCTGTACCTTCCAAATATTCTATGTTATTTGCACGTAAGAGAGATCTAACTCCATCTCTTAGTTGAGATACAATACCACTCTTTCTCTTTTGAATTGCCTTCATGTTTGCTTTTGCAGCACTTCCATCAAGGCCATAGCTTTCAAGCTCACGACTCTCTCTCAACACTTCAGCAGAACGATATAGTGCCTTAGTAGGAATACAACCTCTGTTTAGACATGTCCCACCAGCTTCTCTATTCTCAACGACACAGACAGTAGCTCCAAGTTGAGCAGCACGAATTGCTGCAACATAGCCACCAGGACCTGCTCCAATAAATAGGAAATCATAGTTCTTCATTATATTTACCTCGTATATTCAATCACTCTCATCAAAAAAATCACTTCATGCATAAGAGTATTCTTAAATGCTCTCATCCATCAAATTGATTTCTTGAATCTTGGACAAAATTTCTTACATTGAACTGTGTATGTTTCACTGTTTTCAATGCCTCCAAGTCCAAAGATTTCAAATCAATCCCATAATAAAAGTACCACCACTAAGATGATACTTCTTTATAGATTTTCTCAATATTGATAGTGCAATCTG
>JBFHKM010000246.1:0-2263 GCA_041595335.1 Sphaerochaetaceae bacterium | reverse complement strand
CTTACTACACAACTGAATTCAATCCAGGAAAGCATGTTGAAGGCACAGAAATTGCAAGATTCAGTCTGAAGTATAAAGGCGATGACGAAATAGTGGCTGGAACTTACACCAGTACAACCATCGTAGAGATCACTGCAGAATAATTGTTGTTAACTAGAACATTGTTATGGTGATTTATAAAAAGGACCATTGCTTGAAGCTAATAGCTTGAGCATATGGTTCTTTTTAGTATCACTGTGAAAGATTTTTATTTAAGATTTACTGGATATGTTCTGTCCGTTTGTGATATCTAACTCTTTTCATTCTTTGAATTTGAATGTAAATTTAAATAATTCTTGGTGTTTAAAATATACCGTCTGAAAATTCGAAAATAGGAAACAATCGATGATACCAAATTTACTGATAGGTCAAATATTGGCCATAATTGTAGCTCTGACTTATGCAGAAAATTCAATAATTTATTCATACCTCGGTAATAAAGTATCCGTAAAAGCTTCTGTCCATGTTCGACTGTGGATTGCAGCTCCAATAATTATATTGATAGCTCTGATAAGTGAGGGCAATTTTTTTGTTGAAGCAACTCTCTTGAATTGGGGAGTCCTTCTTCTATCAGGATTCTTTGGATATCTTCTTTGTGATTCTTTGTTGTTTTGGGCTTTTACAAATATTGGCCCAAGAGAGACCCTTGTGATTATGACATTGAACCCCATATTCAGTTCAATTCTCTCTTTTTTCTTCTTCAAAGAATCTCTGTCAGTTTTGCAGATCTTTGCAATCTTGATCACCATAACTGGTATTGTTGTTTTGATTCTGTCTCAGAATAATGAGATAGATGAGGCAAAAAAAAAGAACCAAATCAAAGGAACTATATTTGCATTTCTTGCTGCAGTATTTCAAGCAGTATCAAACATACTATCAAAGAGTGCTCTATCCAATTTAGGCCCAGTGAGCAGTAATTCTATAAGAATGATTGGTGGTTTGGTAGGTGCTGTTATATTTGCGGTATTCATCAGAAAAGAGTTCAAGAATGATTTTGTAGTTTTTAAAGATAAAAAGAATCTATCATTGTTGCTCATAGCATCAATAACTGGTCCTGTAATTGGAATGTCTCTGTTGATGGCTTCTTTCAATTATTCACCAGTAGGATTGGTAACTGCAATTGTTCAGATAAGTCCTGTATTCATTCTTCTGTATGAATTGATTTTCATGAAAAAGAAAGTGAGAGCAATGGCAATACTTGGAACATTTATATCTGTAATAGGTGTGGCAATGATGTTTCTCTAAGAGTTCAGACCCCTTGATGATTCAAATATTTGATTCTTCAAGGGGTTAATGATTTGTTTTAGATTTCAGGACAGGTTTTGAAATTGCCTAATAAATGTTGTTCTATATCAACTTCAATATTACCCTCACCTTTCATATAGATTCCATCAATTTCCATAGGTGTTCTTATTATATTGGTGGAAGCAAATTCTCCATCATTAATAAATAATTCAATGGAATATTTATCCATCAACAATCGTAGATTGAATCTAGAATCTAGCTTGGGTAACTGTATTGTTCGGCAGTTGTGCTCTGTCTGATTTAAACCAGATTTGGTTCTATCAAAAGTAACTGTTGAATCTTCACTGCTATAAACAATACTTGTAAACACTGTTTCATCTGCAGCAACGCGTAGCTCAAAAGAACAGCTTCCCTCATGCTTTATATCAAATGTTATATCCATCAATCTGGAACTCAGTGCATCATACCTTGTCAAAGTATCAGGTACCTTCTGTTCATGAATTGATGTACTTTCAATATAATATCTCTCAATCTCTTTAACAGGAGTTTGAAGCAATCTGCCATTTTTAGAATGCAATTCTCTTGGAAAGCTCATCATTCCACAGAACCCATCAGAACTGCTGAACAGTGGATTTTCCCAAGATTGCATCCATGCAATCATTATACGCCTTCCATCTCTGTTCAAGAGAGTTTGTGGAGCATAGAAATCAAAACCCAAATCAATGGATTCAATTATCTTTTCTTCAAAAGAATAATCACTTTTATTCATTTTCCCACTGATATATATGGTTCCAAAGCCATCATACATGTTTGGCTTTGAAGATTTCATTTCTTGAGGAGAAGTCAAAAGATAATCACAATCATCAAGATGAAATAAATCTGGACACTCCCACATCTTTCCAAAACGGTTTCTGCACCTATCAATGGTAGAAACAAAATCCCAGTTCTTTAAATCAGTTGAATTGTATATAAGTATCTG
>JBFHKM010000245.1:0-2382 GCA_041595335.1 Sphaerochaetaceae bacterium | reverse complement strand
TATTTCCTTTCCACGGAAAACAATACATTTGATAATTCTGGTGTTTTTGCCTATCCTTCTTTGATTGAAGATGGAGAAAGAAACAGAAAATTTGAATTTGTCTCTTACATTGTTTAGATCCCTTTTGGTCCACATGATGAGAATAAAAATAGTCTTGAAAATGCTTTTCTTTTGAGTTGGGAAGGCAATCCTGAACTTCCTTCTGGTTTCTATCGTTGTTCAATAGATGTCATCTATTCTGTGGTAAATTGATAACATTTGCTCTTTGGCAATATTTATATGTTTGTGAGTGCAATCAATTCTATCATATTAACTGTTTTCTAAAGGAAGCTTAAAAAAAAGGCCACTGCTCAATTTTGAAAGATTTATGCAGTAGCTTTAAATATTAGGATCTGGATTTGATTATTTCTTCAAAGTAATAATCTGTTCCCAAGGAGTGTTATCTTTACCAAAATGACCATAATTATCATTTGCTCTATAGATAGGGCGAAGAAGATTTAAAGTCTTAACAATTCCTTCTGGAGTTGTATCAAAGTTTTTAGCAACAACAGCTCTCAACTCTTCGTTTGTTAATTCAGATGTACCGAATGTTTCAACTAGAATGGATACTGGTTCAGGAACACCAATTGCATATGCCAATTCAACTTCACATTTTGAACAGAGCTTGTTTGCAACAAGGTTCTTTGCAATGTAACGAGCCATATAAGCAGCTGATCTATCAACTTTTGAAGGATCCTTACCTGAGAAAGCACCACCACCGTGACGACCCATACCACCGTATGTATCAACAATGATTTTTCTACCTGTAAGACCAGTATCACCATCTGGACCACCAATAACAAATCTACCAGTTGGGTTGATGAAATATTCTGTATCTTCATCTAACATACCTGTTGGTTCCAGTACTGGTTTGATAACATTTTCGATTAAGTATTTTGAAAGTTCTTCTCTTGAAACGTTTGGTGAGTGTTGGTGAGACATTACAACATTTGTAATTCGTACAGGTCTGTTGTTCTCATCATATTCTACTGAAACTTGGCTCTTTGAATCAGGTCTCAAGAAATCTACATCTCCAGATTTTCTAAGCTGTGCAGCTTTAGCCAATAACATATGAGAATACATTACAGGACAAGGCATCAATTGAGGTGTCTCATCACAAGCATAACCGAACATCATACCTTGGTCTCCGGCACCTTGAGCGCCAAAAAGATTGTCAGTAGCAGTGACACCCTGAGCAATATCAGGAGACTGTCTGTGAATTAGGTTTGTAATTTTAACACTTTTTGCATCAAAACCAGTGTTATCTTCTGTATAACCAATGTCTGTTATAACATCTCTAACAATAGCATCAATATCAATTGTTGATTTTGTAGTTATCTCACCAGCAACGATTACTGTGTTTGTAGTAGCTAAAGTTTCACATGCAACTCTTGAAGTTGGATCGCCTGCTAGACAAGCGTCTAGAATGGCATCACTGATTTGGTCACATACTTTATCTGGGTGTCCTTCACTTACTGATTCAGAAGTGAATACATGGTGTTTTGGGTTTTTTATTATCATAAAATTATCCTTCCTCTGTATATTTATATACATTTTTGAACTGGAAGGGGGTATGAGGCTGTGTTTATTTCAGTCCCTCCCTCTTTAGCAGTTTATTTTTCGTCCGCAAGCCGGGAGGCTATCAAATCGACGTGAATACAATATAATAATAAAAAAAGAATAAGTAAAGGGACAGATATACAAACTTGTGGGGTTAACATTTATTCATAAGTTACATTAAATATGTTATAATTTACTTAGTTGATGGGAGATTGAATATGGATGCTTATAGGATTGAAGGTGGACGAAAAGTTTTTGGTGAGGTTTCTATAAGTGGGAATAAAAATTCGGCATTGCCCCTCATTGCAGCATCCCTTCTGACTGATGAATCAATAATTCTTAAGAACGTTCCAAACATAAAAGATGTGAATACAATGCTCTCTCTCATTGAAGAGTTGGGAACAGAAGTTGAGCACATAGATCTAAATACCATAAAACTTACAAGTAAAAGTAGAGTGAGTCGTGTTTTAAATCAAAAGATGGAGATGGTCAGAGGATCAATTCTATTCTTGGGACCTCTGCTTGCCTTCTTCAATGATGTTGAGATATCTCCTCCCGGAGGAGATGTTATAGGACTCAGAAGAGTCGATACTCATTTTCTTGGTTTCAATTCACTGGGTGCCAACTGCTCAATTACAGAAGAAGGCACTCTGAGTGTTAGATACGACAGGCTTGTTCCCTCTGATATCTTCCTTGAGGAAGCAAGTGTCACTGCAACAGAGAATATAATCATGCTGGCTTCTTCCATAGATGGGTGCACCATACTAAGAAACGCTGCATGCG
>JBFHKM010000244.1:0-2400 GCA_041595335.1 Sphaerochaetaceae bacterium | reverse complement strand
CCATGTTCAATTATCTCTCCTTCTTTCATAACATATATTTTATCTGATACTTTTTGAGCCAGTGATAGATCATGTGTTATGAATATCATTGAAAATCCTATTTTATTTTGAAGTCCTTTGATAAGTCTCAATATATTTGCTCCTGTGGAAGCATCAAGCATTGCAGATATCTCATCAGCTATCAAAAGCTTTGGTTCTGTTATCAATGCTCTTGCTATAGAGATACGTTGTTTCTGTCCTCCGCTTAGCATGAATCCCTTTTTATTTAAGAATACATCATCAGATTGCAGTTGTACATTTTTTAGCATCTCTATAACTTTATCATTTCTTTCTATCTTGCTTTTCCATTTAAGGATATCTAAGGGTTCTCTAATTATTTTTAGAATAGATTTCTGCTCATTGATTGATGAAAGTGGATCTTGAAAGATTATCTGCATTCCATTCATTTTTGCTGTCTCACTGTTTCTGACTACAAGACGGTTTTCGAATGATACTGAACCTGAATTTGGCTGTATGATTCCAGATAGTGCCTCTGCTAATGTAGATTTACCACTGCCTGTCTGTCCTATTATAGAGATGACCTCACCACTGAATATCCGCAAACTGCAATTCTTGCAGGCAAATATGCTTCCATATTTCTTTGTTATATTGAAAGCATTTAACATTGTAATTATACCACCCCTGTGACAGCTGATTGATCTACCATCTTCTATAACTTTCAAGGAGGGCATTTGATTGTTGCAGATATCAAGACGTTGAGTGCAACGTTCATAGAATGGACATTTATCTCCTGTGCACATTCCTGATTCTCCTGGTATTCCCCACATGTCTTTATATGGATTCATTGCAGGAGAAGATTCCAGCAGTCCTCTTGTGTACGGATGACGTGGATTTCTTATTATATCAGCAGTAATTCCTTTCTCAACAATTGTTCCGGCATATAAAACAACGAGATGCGAGGATAGCTCTTTTATAATTGGTAATTCATGTGATATCACAATCATAGAGAAGCGATGCTGCTTCTGAAGTTTCTTTAAAAGTTCTGTTATATCATTTTTAGCAATAGCATCAAGAGCCATTGTTGGCTCATCTACAATCAATAGCTCAGGATTGAGGGATATTGCCATAGCAATCAATACTTTCTGTCTCATTCCTCCCGATAATTCATGAGGATAAGCTCTGTACCATTTCCTATTTAGTTTTACCATACTGAATAAATCATAGACAGCGTTTTTAGCAGCCTCTCTTGATATATTTCTGTGCTCTATTATGGTTTCTAGTACTTGCTCTCCTACCTGTAGAACAGGATTCAAGACTTCCAGACTATTTTGAAAAACAATAGCAATTTTATCCCATCTAAGTTTTTGTAAAGTTCTTCTGTTAGCTGTAAGTAAATCCACTCCTTTGAATTCAATCTTTCCAGAAATCCTTTGATCTAGAAGAGCCATTATTGTCATAGCGAGAGTTGACTTACCACTCCCTGATTCTCCTATGATTCCCAATACTTCATTCTCTTTCAAAGAGAATGAAATAGATTTAAGGGCATAATATTGTTCATAACCTCTGTATTGAACATCAAGATTTTTTATTGATAGCAGAGGTTTTTTTTCTTTATCCGTTGTCATTTAATATTCCTATAATTTTTTATTCAGTATCATCTCGAAATCTCTTGCGATAAATGACAATGCCAATATCAAAAGAATCAGCATGATCAATGGACTTGTGATCCACCATTTCCAATAATCCGTGAAATATATTCCAGGAAAACTGATGGCATGATTCAATAAAAGTCCCCAACTTTTTGATGTTGGATCTCCCAAGCCTAAAAATGAAAGACTGGCTTCTGCAATAATTGCATGGCTGGCTATTTTGAACATTGAAACAGATACCATTGGAAATACTTGAGGTAATAAATGAACAAAGGTTATGTAGAAAAAGTTCCCTCCATAACTTTCTGCAGCAACAATGAACTTCTCATTCTTAAGCATCATCACCTTTGCTCTTATCATTTTTGCAGGTCCAACCCACGATAGTAGAGAGATCACCAATATTATTGTACTCAACCCAGGACCTATGAAAACACTTAGAACAATTATAAAAGGTAGGTGAGGCAATGCTGTAATCACATCACACAATCCCATCAATATGCTATCTAGTTTTCCGCCTTTATATGCCGCTAATATACCTAATAGACTCCCGCCTATTCCTGAAATAATTGCAGTTGATATTCCAATCAACAAACTTATAAGAGATCCATGTATGATTTGGTAAAATATATCCATTCCTAAATCATCGCTTCCAAGTGGATGTTGAAGAGTGGGGGAAAGAAAAGAATCACAGCAAGGAATGGTGTAGTAGCTCTCTGGTAGAAATATAGAAATGATTGCAAAGATTACATTT
>JBFHKM010000243.1:0-2475 GCA_041595335.1 Sphaerochaetaceae bacterium | reverse complement strand
TTGATGGAAAATTAATAAGCACAAAATCTAATAGAGTGGGTCACATAAATACAACTTTCATGTCCTGCTTTGATGATGATGGAGTCATAAATAAATATACACACCAGAAAATAAACAAGGTTGCTTTTCACAGACCTGATGAGGTCATGGAGAACATTGTAGCTGTAACAAATCATATACAGGATAAAGTTAAGGACTTTGATGATAGAGACAAACGCTGTCTTCAGGTTGTGATGGCCAAAGACGGAAAGCCTTATTATGTTGATGAAGATGGTGAGTACTACAGAACATATAAATTCATTGATGATGTCAGAACCTATCAGACAATCGACGGTTGTGATAGTGCATATCATCTAGGTGAGGCAATTGCCACATTCCAGGACCAACTTTCTGATTTTGATGGAACAGTACTCAATGAGACAATCAAAGACTTTCACAACATGCACTTCAGATATGACAGTCTGAAGAGAGCTGTTGAGGAGAACTGCTGCAATAGGGTGAGTCTTGTTGAAGATGAGCTATCATATCTGTTTGAAAATGAAGAGAGAGGCTACATTCTTTGGGACAGCATGGTAAGTGAGAGAGTTCCTCTTCGTGTTACCCACAATGATACAAAGATAAACAATGTACTCTTCTCAAATTCAGATAGCAAAGAAGCTCTGTGCGTGATTGACCTTGATACAGTGATGCCTGGAACCATTCTTTTTGATACAGGCGATATGATAAGAACTGCAACTTCAACAGTTGAAGAGGATTCAGAGTGCTTTGAAGATATGCATTGCAATCTTGAATACTTCAGAAGTCTTATTGAAGGATATTTGAGCATTGCAAATTCTTATCTCACAGATAATGAGAGAGACCTCATTGTGGAGTCTGGTAGAAACATAACTCAGATAATGGCAGTGAGATTTCTTACTGATTATCTTTCTGGAGATGTCTACTATTCAATAGAGAGAGAGAATCACAATCTCGATAGATGCAGAACCCAGATTGCTTTCATGAAGGACTATGATGAAAAATGGGATCAGTTACTATCTGTTATTAAATAACATTGCCCCTCATTATAAGAGAGTCACTGCAGGTCTTGCAGTGATTTTTTTATGCTCAAAAAATAAAATTAATTCTAATTGATATCAATAATTATAAAGAAATATGAGTGAATATATTTCTTAAATAACAAAATGTTATTGAATGTTAATTTATTGTCTATTACCTATCACTCATATATCCGTTACCTTTAATTTATAAAATTACAGGGAGTTAGAAATGAGTACAGAAGATACAAGTATAATCAAATTTGATAATGTTAATAAATATTATTCTTTAGGAAAAACAAAAGTACATGCAGTAAAAGATGTTTCTTTTTCATTGGCTAAAGGAGATTTTGTTTCCTTTTCTGGACCTTCAGGTTCTGGCAAATCGACAATCTTGAACATGATTGGATGCATAGATACAGCAGACAGTGGTTCCGTTTCCATTGATTCACGAGTGACCGATGGACTTTCAGAAGAAGATATCACAAAACTCAGACATAAAACACTTGGTTTCATCTTCCAATCTTTCAACTTGATTCCCGTTCTGAACATATATGAAAATATTGAGTTTCCTCTGTTATTTGGAAAGCAGACAGAGGCACAGAAGATGGAGAATAAAGAGTGGATTGATTATTTGATCAAGACAGTTGGTCTTGAGGAATGGAGAGACCACAAACCAAATGAATTATCAGGTGGACAGAGACAGAGAGTTGCAGTTGCAAGAGCTCTGGCAACAAAACCTGCAGTTGTCTTGGCAGATGAGCCAACAGCTAATTTGGATTCAGTCAGCAGTGAGAGCATAATTCAACTCATGAAGAAAATGAACAAGAATCTTGGAACCACATTTGTCTTCTCAACACACGATCCTGCAATTGTTTCAATTGCTGATCATGTAATCAAATTGAAAGATGGTGAGATCGTTTCAAACATCAGAAACCAATAGGAGAGGCTATGAATTTTTCAACCGCAAAACTTGCTTATAGAAATTTAAAATTGCATAGATCAAAGACCTTGATCATTGGTGTTTTGATAACCATAAGTGTTGCAATTCTCATAATGGGCTCAAGTATTTTGAACACCATCAATGAAGGAATTGAAGAGAACTATGTGAACAACTATACCGGAAGCATATTCATCTCACCAACAGATAATGCAGAGCCATCTCTCATAATGCCATCTTTTGACAGTGAGGGAGCCAATTCTAAGATCACAAACTTCAATGAAGTTGAGAGTGCCGTAAATCAAATTGATGGTATCAGTGATACAACAGGACAGATAAACTCAGCAGGATTGATTCAATATGGTGAGAATGGAAATGGCTTTGGTATATTCAGAGGAATTGATCCTGTGGATTATGAGAACATGTTCACAAGTGGAATAAACATTGTGGATGGCAGCTTCTTGAAACCTGGTGAGGAAGGAGTTGTTCTATCTCAGTTTG
>JBFHKM010000242.1:0-2475 GCA_041595335.1 Sphaerochaetaceae bacterium | reverse complement strand
CATTTGAAAAAATTAAAATAAATAAAGAGGATTTAGATGATTCTTGGAAAATTGAAGTCTCCAACTGTGATTTAGAGATTACTTTTTTTCAAAACTGGTTAGCTGCAAGATATAGAAGGCAGACTCTACCTGACGATTTAAATTCCAAAATTAAAAAATTAAAAATTGGCAACAAAATAAAGAAACTAACAGACGAAATAGTTGCTATTTTTATTGATGGAGACATACAAGATGAAATTACAGAATACACTCTAATATTTGTCAGTGATTATAATAATGCAGATGCAAAAGAAAAAATTGATAATTTGGTAGACAAACTCAATTATAAACTTACTAAGCTTCCTGAAGATGATATTATATTGACAATAAATCATATACAGGATATTGATCTAACTTATGATTTAGTATCACACTATTACTATTATAATTGCGATTATCTATGTACAGATTGATCTTAAAAATTAGAATTTTTAATGTTTACAACTTATAGAAGCTTGTTCAATTTAATTGAATTGATTCATACAATTATTCTTTAAAATCTGTGAAGTATTTATCAGAATAAACCACAGTATTGATCATATCATCAATCAAACCTGTCTCATACAATAAATCAAGGATTGTATATCTCTTACGTATGTATTGAGCTTTTCCGATACCTAAAGCCAGTTGATTACGAGTCAAACCAATCATTTTGGGCTCAAATGGGCATCCCGCCAATTTGTATCTTTCCTGTAAATCTTCGAAAGATATAATCTGGTCTGCTATTCTGCTGTTAATTATATTGATGTTATTTTTATAATTCTCTCTTCTTTCTTCAAGTTTTTCACCGCCACAGAACTTATCAAGAGATGCTTCCACTATTTTATCAAAACTAGGAAGAGACTCATCAAAATAAAGCTTTATCTCCTTCAATCTCTCACTCCAAGTATCGGCTACATCTTCTAAGTGAATTATGTTATCAGAGGTATAAGCTCTCAATTCCGTCATCATAGCAGTAACTACAAGAGTACCAATTGAAACTTTAAAGCCATGGGATACAGGAACGTTATCAACACAAAGATGTTCCATCTCCCATACATGACTCAACAGATGTTCGGCTCCAGAAGCAGGTCTTGAATCTTTATAGATCTCCATGGCATAACCCACTTCAATCAAACCCTTAAAAAAGTTCGTTATTATCTCGCCATCACGCTGCTTCAACAATTCTGGATTTGAAAGACGAGTTTTAAGAGGTCCCTGTACCATATCCCAAACTTGTTTATCTACTGGTTCGATTCCCATTTGGGAGGCTATTATCCAATCAGCGCCAGCTGTAATTTTAGCAGATAGATCTCCATAACCTGAAGCAATCATATCTAAAGGTGCATTTCTGATGATTTCTGTATCCGCCAGTACCAAGAGTGGAGGATTGCAAGGTAATGTGGTTTTAAATCCATCTACAATCAAGGCTGCTCCATAGGCTGTGTATCCATCAACAGATGGTGCTGTAGGAAATACTGCATAACTTTGATTGACTTCATGCGAAGCTCTTTTAACCAAATCGTTTATGGTACCTGAACCAACGGCAATAGCAATTCCATTGTTCTTCTCTAAAAAATTTTTGACTTTCTTTACATTTTCTGTAGTTGGTTCTAAATGATCATCGGGAAAAATCAACAATTGAGGAGATATTCCTGCAGCAATGAAATTATCATTTATTTTCATTCCTGCAACATTCCAGGTGTTTGTATCACAGATAATTAGAGGTGTGCTATCTTTCCACAATGATTCAAATTCATCAACAATCAAGTCAATATAATTCAACCCTACTTTAAACAGACGATTTAGCATTTTAAATTGAACCTCCAACATGACCTCAAAATTGAGATCTGTGATTTATAAAACCAGTCATTATTTTACATAAATTATTCCATGCGGATAAAGAAAAGTATGAGTCAAATATTAAAACCTTTTCAATTGACTTTGGGTTTAAAATATCTGAATACCCTTTTAAGTCTATTACAAACTTTTCTTTAAGATATTTGTTTACACAGAATATTGCATTTGATAAATGATCTATAATTCAAACACCATTATTTGAACCACAATCAGAACAAATGATACCAACATCTATATAGTATCACCTTTTTTCAGATAAGCTATCTTTTAAGCAATAAAAATTACAGATTAAAATCTGTAGATTTACTTACTTCAAATCTACAGGACATACCAAACCTCTTAAAACAGGGAATGCAGACAAAGTAAGTATCGCAGAGATCAGAAATACAGTGGAGTAGCCTAGAATAGATATTAATACCCCAAGAATCATAGGGACAACTATTATTGCAATGTTGAGTGTTCCTGCCAATGCTGAATATATCACCCTATTCTCTTCATTTGTGAGCTCTATGAGAGCTGCATCTTCACTTGCCACTCTTGCACTCAGTGCAAATCCAGCGAAGAAGAATATTATTAAATACGAATACAGAGATCCAT
>JBFHKM010000241.1:0-2481 GCA_041595335.1 Sphaerochaetaceae bacterium | reverse complement strand
GAGATACTTTTTTTATATCTTGAATTTACAATCGAAGTGCAACGATGGTAAAAAGTAAGAAGTGGCTCATATTGAAACTAGGTGTATAATAGAGATTGTCAAGATTCTATGATTACAGGGAGTAGAATATGAACCAGTACATACATCTTAACATATCCGAAAGAGAAATGATATTCTTTCTTAATGCCAAAAGGTCTTCAATAACCATGATTGCCAATCCCTAGTTCGACACTTGCATACCCTAACAAAAAATTATTTTCAAGCTAAAATTATAGAAAAACCTCTCATTCAAGCCTTTAAAGGGCTATTTTTTTTGGTCCTATAACTTTTTCTAATTTTTATTTTTGACATTTTTATGTGTAGCGTCAGGTACCGTTGACAAAACTATGTTATTGTTTTACACTGTTTCTAAACAATCCCAAGGAGGCTCTCGTCTATGTTTATAAGTGTGATACCTGTCAAATCAAAAAATAAAAGACTCATGGTGGTAAAAGAATCCTACAGGGATGAAATAACAAAGAAACCAAAACAAAGAAAAATTAGAGATATTGGATACATTGAAGATTTTTTAGACAGATATGAAGATCCTCTTCAGCACTTCAGAGATGAGCTGAAGGCTGAACAAAACAACATGAAAACAATACAGCCATCTAAATCCATTGGAATTGACCCAAATGCAAAACTTTCTGTTAGAGATCTGAATGCACCAAGAACTGACAGAAAGAGCTTGGGTTCTGCTGTTCTATCATATATTTATCATGAACTGGAAATTGATTCCTTCATGAACAACAAAAGAAGATACACAAAGGCTGAATACAATCACAATGCCATATTCAAGCTGTTGGTTTATTCAAGAATATTATTCCCAAGCTCCAAAAGAGAGTCTTACTTCAATAAAGGCTGGTTCTTTGAGAAGATGGACTTCACTCTCACAAATATCTACAGAGCAATGGATGATTTCATTGACTGGAAGGATGATTTGCTTGTTCATCTGAACAAAAAGATAACGGAGAATTATGGAAGAGACACAACTCTCCTGTATTATGATGTAACCAATTATTATTTTGAGATTGATCATCAGGATGAAAACAAAAGAAAAGGTGTGAGCAAAGAGCACAGACCCAATCCAATAGTTCAGATGGGACTGTTCATGGATGATAATGGACTTCCTGTCAATTACAAACTGTTTCCAGGCAACACAAACGACTGCAAGACATTGATACCCATGATGGGTGAGACACGATTGGATTTGGATATCAGAGATATAATTGTTGTTGGTGATAAAGGGATGATGTCAGGGGAGAACATCAGCAGAATATTATCTCAAAAGAATGGCTATGTAATTAGCTATTCTGTTAGAGGAGCCTCACAGGAATATCAAGACTATGTATTGAATCAGGATGGTTACAGTTTTATAGACATGCCCATCAAGCAGCGTTATGAGAATCTATCCAAAAATAGCAGGAGCTCTTATAAGCTCAAAGCCAAAACACAGATGGTTCCAAGAGAGATAGCTGTACCAGATATAAGAACCGGCAAAAAGACAAAGGTTATGATCAATGAAAGACATATAGTATTCTACAGTGAGAAATATGCAAAGAAGGCCAAAGCTGACAGAGAGGCAGCTCTTCTGAAAGCTTTCAATACTGTAGAGAACAACAAAGCAATTCCAAAATCATTTGGATGCTACAAATATGTAAAAGAAGAATATCTACAAAAAGATGGTGAGTTGATAAAACCTAGCAGCTCTCAATTATTCTTTGATGAGCAGAAGCTGAAGAAAGAGGAAGCACTTGATGGATATTATGTAATCTTCACCAATGTTATTGGCTTGGAGGATGGTGAGGAACCATTCAACACAAAAAGTAAGTTTACAAAAGATGGTTACTTCAAATTAAACAAGACAGTGAGAACTCAAGAAATAATAGAGATGTACAGAGGACTTTGGGAGATAGAAGAGACTTTCAAAATTACAAAGAGCACTCTTGAAGTCAGACCAGTCTTTCACAGAAATTGGAATAGAATAGAGAGTCATTTTCTCACATGTTTTGTATCTCTTGTTGTGATAAGACTTTTGGAAACAAATTTAGATAGCAAGTGGAGCACTGAAAGCATACTTAAAAGTATCAAAGCTGCAAATGGATCATTGATATCTGGCAATCTGTACAATTTCAATTATGTTGATGAAATACTGTTAGAGATTCAAGAGAAGTTTGGAATTACATTGGACAGACAGTTCTTGACGATAGGAGAGATAAAGAAAATTATGGCTAAAACCAAGAAAAAGAAATAAATTCAGTATCAAAAACTACGAAATATGTTAAGAGACCACCAATATTATTGCTTACTCAATAAGTATTTAGGTGGTCTTTTCTGTATCAACAAGTGTCGAAGATAGGTTACATCTTCCTTCGAAGGTTGTCAATTGAGTTGCATATTATATTGTGACTACTTGATAAAATATTTTTATTAATTCATTAT
>JBFHKM010000240.1:0-2501 GCA_041595335.1 Sphaerochaetaceae bacterium | reverse complement strand
TGCTATAGATTTAATAAGATCCAGAGGTAAATATGTTGCAAGCTTCTTGAACATCCAATCCTTTCGTTTGAGAACAAAAGCCATCGCACGTCCCTGTCCCTTACGGCCAGTACGGCCAAGTCGCTGAACAAAAGATGATGCGCTGAATACAGCACCTTCTTGAACAATGAGATCAAGCTTTCCAACATCAATTCCAAGTTCAAGAGTCACTGTTGCACCAACACATACATTGTTCGAACTTGTTTTCAGAGCCTCTTCCGCCTCGCCACGTTGGAGTCTGTCTAAAGAACCATGATGAGCATAGACCTCCAAAGGAACATGTTTCAGTTCAACAAGATCTCTCAATCCTGCCACTGTAGCTTCTACCTCTTTTCTTGTATTTGCAAATATGATGCTGTGCTTATCCCTTACCAAATTGAAGAGAGTCTCAAGTATTGGTTGGTCCATCTTAAGAACACCAACCTCTGCATCTTCCTGATGAAAGTTCACCTCTCTCACTGTTATTGCCAGAGGACTTTTCTTTCCTTTTGCAACGCAGACACTGCAGGCTCTGTTGTTTCCACAGCTCAGATATTTTGCAGCACCTCTGTAGTCATTCAATGTTGCACTGAGGCCTATATGACGAGTTGAGCGTCCAATTATGGCCTCAATACGTGCAATCAGGCTACTGACCTGCAATCCTCTTGGCTCTCCCATGAATGCATGAATCTCATCAATGACAATGTAACGAAGGTCTCCAAACAATCTTCTCAGTCCCTCTCCCTGTCTCATAACAAGGGCTTCCAAACTCTCTGGAGTTATTTGAATTATTCCTTTGGGATTTTTAATTATTTTCTTTTTGGGAGTCTGCAGGCTGTGACCATGCCACCTGACAACAGGAATATCTTCATCCTCTAACAATGTATCCAGTCTTTCAAATTGATCGTTTATGAGAGCAATTAGAGGACTGATGTATATAACAGAGATGGTTGATGATGGGCGATTGTAGAGATCGGTCAAAATAGGAAAGAAGGCTGCTTCAGTTTTTCCACTGGCAGTGGAGCTAGATAATAAAATATTATTTTGAGTATCCAAAATTGCAGGAATGGCTTTGTTCTGAATCTCAGTCAATTCCTGCCAGTTATTTTTGTAGATATGATCTTGAATGTATGGTGCTAGCTCTGAAAAATAATCCATTTATTTCCTATATAACAAATGTAGAGAATTCATCATCTATGGTGTCTTCTTGCAATGTTTTTGTGAAAGAAAATCCTTTGTTATTTAAAATTTCTTCGACACTGCTATTTGAGTTCTGAAGCAATAAATTCATGACCTCAATGAAGTCTCTGATTATCTCTCTAGGAGTCAATTTGGTACTTGCTCCAACTCTAGATAATTCACTGGTCAAGAACTGTTTTATATCTTCGCCTGTAATTGTAGATTTACCAAACAATTCAGCGTGTAATTCTGAGAGTCTTTCAAGCAATACAAAGAGCTCTGAATCATTCAATTTCTTTATTGTAAGAATAGGTGATAGAAGATCTTTCATCTCACTTGAAGAGAAGCTTCCTTTATCAAGACGACTTCTGAGAGCTTCATAACTGAACACACCACGTCTTTCATCCTGCAGACTTTTTGGAGTTGCTCCCATTATTATACCAAGATGATGAGCCTTTCCTTGAAGTGTATCATTGTACATCATCAGAAGCTTTTCAAAGTTATTCTGTCTGGCTATTTTATTTGATATCTTCGATAGATTGATCATCTCATCACATAGCATCAAGACACCTTTGTATCCAGCTTGAACGCTGAAGGTTGTTATGAGTTTTATGTAATCGTACCAATCATTATCTGTAATAATTATGCTGATTCCAAGATCTTTCTTTGCATCACGTTTCAGTGAGTACTCACCTCTGAGCCATTTTAGAACATTATCTTTCTTCTCTGTATCGCCTTCATCATAGGCTATATAATAATTCTCAAGTAGCTTAGCAAATTCAAAACCATGCACCAGATCTCTCAACTGTGAGCAGCTTTCATATATTCTATCGAGTACATATGCTCTCTTGTTTTCTTCTTGTATGTTATTTTTTCTAGCTTCAAAATTGAGCTTGTTGATCCACTTGTCCAATATCAAAGAAAGAGCGCCACCATTGGGACTTGTTTGAGTGCTCATGTTCTTAATCAGCTCTCTGTATAGAGCAAGACCTTCACCTTTAGTTCCAGTCAACTTTCTGTTTGGTGCAAAATCTGCATCAAGTACAACAAAACCTTTCTTGGTAACATGAGATCTGATTATTGAAAATAGGAAACTCTTACCAGCGCCAAATTCACCAACAATGAAGCGGAAAGTAGAACCGCCATCTTCCAAAATCTCAACATCTCGTAAAATTGCCTCAAGTTCATCTTTTCTACCAACAGCTATGTACTCTGCGCCCTCACGTGGTACAACACCACCTCTCAGTGCATTCATCAAACTATTAGATATTCTTTTTGGTGGTATTTTAGCCATTAACAAATCC
>JBFHKM010000239.1:0-2520 GCA_041595335.1 Sphaerochaetaceae bacterium | reverse complement strand
TGAACATTTATGTCTATATAACTAATATTAAATAAATAAAAAAATATTTATTTCAATCAAAGTTCAAAGACTCTGGGGAGAAAGTTCAAAATGATCCAAACTATTGGAATTGCAGGTTCGGGAACAATGGCAACCTCAATGGCATTGATTTTCGCTGAAAAAGGCTACGATGTTCATGTCATCTACCATAGAGAAGAGACTGCTTTAAAAAGCAAGAAGAGCATTCAAGATTCACTGGATCAAACATATCTAAATAATGATATTATCAAAAAAGTAATAATTGACAAGATCAATTACACATCATCTTTCAAAATGTTTGCTCCCTGTGATTTGATTGTAGAATCAATCAAAGAAGATCTTGATGTGAAGAGAGAATATTGGACTAGAGTCTGTGATTTTGCTAAAGAAGATGCAATTCTTGCAACCAATACTTCAGGACTCTCCATAACAGATATATCAAAAGCTGTAAAATATCCACAACGTTTTGTTGGGATGCATTGGTTCAACCCACCCCACCTCATTCCACTGATTGAGGTCATAAAGGGTGAGGCCACATCTGATGATACGGCAAAAGCTGTATATGATGTTGCATTGAAAATCGGTAAGAAGCCAATAAATGTATCAAAAGATGCAAAGGGCTTCATTGCAAATAGAATTCAGCTCGCTGTTTTGAGAGAAGCTCTTCACATAGTTGAAAATGGTATTGGAACATATAAAGATGTTGATGATGCAATGAAATATGGATTGGGTTTTCGCTATTCATGTCTGGGCCCCTTTGAGGTATCAGATTTAGGTGGACTTGATGTGTTTCATAGCGTAGGTGAATATCTCTATGAAGATTTAGCAGATGATAAAAAACCACAGAAATCTTTCGATGATTTGATAGATAGCAAAAAACTTGGTGTTAAAACTCAAGAAGGCTTCTATGACTATCATGATGGAAGAGATCAAAAAGCAATCAGAGATAGAGATAAAAAATTTATTCTGATGAAGAAATTTCAAGAGGAAGCTGAGAAAGCAACAAAATAATATAAGTAAATCACACTCCATTCTGCAGAAGATGTCCTCATCTTCTGCAGTTTTTTACCATCACTTCTGAGATAAACTATTTGCGAACTCATTCAATGGAACAAAAAGCTTTTCAAGATCATCAAAATGAAGAGCTGCATATGAATCAAGAGATGTATGCTGCTTGTTGACCATAACAATCTTGCCTTTTCCACGTCTTGCTGTGTACATTGGAAATGATGCTGCAGGTTGAACAACCAATGAAGATCCAAGAACAAGACACAGATCACAATCACTGAACATGTGCTCAGCTCTCATCAGAATTGAACTGTTCAGTCCCTCTCCATAAAAAACAATATCAGGCTTGATCAATCCACCGCATTGCTTGCAATGTGGAACTTCATCATTGAGAACAATAGGTGCAATATCTTTATAATCATAATGAGCACCACATTTTGTGCAGTAATGATGCTTTGCAGATCCATGGACCTCATAAACTTTCTTAGCACCAGCTCTTGTATGAAGCATATCTATGTTCTGTGTGAATATACCATCTAGATAACCCTTGTTCTCAAGAGTTGCCAATGTCTTATGAACAACATTTGGTTCAAAATCTTCCAATTTATACCAGACGTCTTTAGCCCAAGCATAAAAAACATCGGGATGGAGACGAAAGAATCCAATGTCCAATATCTCTTCCACGTTCATTCCATGCCAGCTATCGCTGTAAACACCATGGGTGGAGCGAAAATCAGGTATTCCACTCAATGTGGAAATTCCAGCTCCAGACAGCACAACGGTACTATGAGATTTTACAATCAAGTTTTCTAATTCTTTTAAGTTCTTATCAAAACTACTCATTTATTACCTCGTTATTTTTAGGATAGTGCTCTTCTATCAATTTATCAAGACAAAAAAAAGTCATAAAATATAATTTACGTGGATGAGATCTCCAATCCGTTTGAAAGATGAGCTAATGCCCACATCCCATCTATTTATTAAGTTTATTTAAATTAAATAAAACACTATGGTATAAAGATTTTTTTTAACTTATGGTACAATTCATACAGTTAGATATGAAATTGATGAATTCAGTTGACACTCTACAATACAGTAAAAGGAATTAAATTGATCTGGATATATAGAAATACACCAAGAGGTTTTGAAGATTTATCATCAGCCGAAATGAAAGCAGCGGGGCTCACCCAGGTATCGAACAGATACTTCTTTGGAGATAGTTTTGACCTGCAGTCAAGTGCCTACCCTCAGTTCTTAGCTAGAGAGGTCTCCAGAGGATCATCTGCTGAAGAGGCAATAAAGAACTTCAATGAAAATATTCCATCTCCATATAGAATGGAGAAGGTAGGAAAAAAAGGAAGATGTGGCTCACTCACCTATGCAATGTTAGCTGAGAAAATCCTTGGCGGAGTGATCAGAGCATCAGATCCAAAGTCAGTGATAATTGTATTCACACCAGATGATAAAACTTGGATTGCAGGTTTTGTTGTTGAG
>JBFHKM010000238.1:0-2628 GCA_041595335.1 Sphaerochaetaceae bacterium | reverse complement strand
GCTTTGGAATATGCAATGAATCAAAAAGGACCTGTATATATCAGATTGAATAGAAACATCATGCCTGATCTACCTATTGCCAAAGATTTTTCTTCTGGAAGGGTAATTGAATGCAAGAAAGGCAAGGATATCACCATTGCCGCAAATGGTATCACTGCATCATATGCAAATGAAGCAGCAGCTATTCTTTCTAAGGAAGGAATTGATGCCGAGGTAATATCTGTTCCATTCATAAAACCACTTGATGGCGAGGGCATTGCAAAGAGTGCTCTTAAGACCGGCAAGTTACTTTGTGTAGAAGAACATAATGTACAGGGTGGATTTGCAAGTGCAGTTTCAGAATATTTCATGAAAAATGGAGTCTCATGTAAGTTTGATTGCATTGGTATTGAAGATAGATTTACTGAAACAGGACCATATGATGAATTGTTAGCAAAATATGGAATCAGTGCTGAAAATATTGTAAATAAAGCAAAAGCTTTAATTAAATAATAGAGGTAGAGAGATGGATTATAAAAAGAATGCTTATAAATTATTGAACGATTGGAAGGGAAATGACTATATCTTCGGAATGGGAGTTCTCGATCAATTGGGCACCGAAGCTGCAAAATATGGAAAGAAAGCATTGGTTGTATGCAATCAAACTTATATGATGCCAATTTTAGAAAAAGCTTTGACATATTTGAAAGAAGCAGGTGTTGAGGTATGTGGTGGTAAGGTTGCTCCAGATGCAAAACCAAACGCTCCTAGAGAAGATGTATACAGATTGGTAACTTACATCTTGCAGTTCAAACCAGATTGCATTGTAGCAATTGGTGGTGGATCTACAATTGATGCATGTAAGTGCGCAAGTGCACTTGCAACATTGGGTGCTGAAGTTACACCAGAAGTTGATCATTATTTCGGTACTGGTGTTGTAACAAAAGAACTGGCTAACACAGGCAAGAAATTAATTCCTGTTATAGCAGTGGAGACTTCTGCTTCCTCAGGGGCTCATCTAACAAAATATTCAAACATCACAGATCCTGTAATTGGACAGAAGAAGTTGATTGTTGATGAAGCTATTGTTCCAGCTACAAGTCTGTTTGATTATGAAGTTACAGCTAGCATGCCGATCAGTGTAACAATTGATGGAGCATTGGATGCTATTGCTCATACTTTTGAAGTATATTGTGGCGCTAAAGGTGATAAATTAGCCCTTTGTGAAGATTTAGCAGTGACTGCTATCAATCTCTGTGCTGAAAATGCAAAAAAACTTGTTATTGACCCTAAAAATTTAGAGGCAAGAGAAGCAATTGGATTGGCAACAGATTTGGGTGGTTATGCAATTATGGTAGGTGGTACAAGTGGTGCTCATCTAACAAGCTTCTCATTGGTTGATTTAGTTGGTCATGGTACCGCTTGTGGTATCATGAATCCTTACTATGCAATATTATATTCTAATGCTATCCAACCACAATTGAAGGTAGTTGGAAAAATCTTTAAAGATAGTGGATATACAGATTCTGATATAGAAAACTTATCTGGAAGAGAGTTAGCAGAAGCAGTTGCTAAAGCTATGATTTCTTACGGAAAGAGCATCAACGCTCCTACAACACTTGGAGAGTTAAAAGGCTTTGGTGAGAAACATATTGAAAGAGCTTTAAACGCTGCAAAAGATCCTCAGTTGAAGATGAAGTTACAGAATATGCCAACTCCAATGACAACTGATGATGTGGATAGCTATATGAAGCCTCTACTAAGAGCTGCTGCAACAGGTGATTTCTCTTTAATCAAGGAAATGCCTTTGAGATAAATACAGCCTTCCTCCGTGATTATTTTTTTAGGTTACCATTAATAAGACTTGATGGTAACCTTTTAATTTTATATGAAAATTGAAAAGATTGTATAAATAATAAAAATGAATTTCTACTTACTTAAAGGTCTTATTTATGTATAAAACAACGACTGTATGTATGTCCAAAGTGTGATAAAGCCTCTAATAAAAGTCAATCAAACTAAACAGGACTTTGTTCTTATAAATCACTTCCTTTCCAACCTTTTCTTCAATTAAGAAACCTTCTTTAACAAGCAATTTAAGATACTTAGTTGCGGTAGCTCTCGATAGACCTAATTGTTGTTGGAAGTATATGTTTTTGGTATAGAATTCATAATAAATTAAATCTACCAATTCTTTTCTGTATATTTTAGGAAGTTTTTCCTTCATTTCTGTACAAGTTGAAAGATAACTTTCGTTGATCTTTTTGATAAAATTAATTGTGAACTCCGAAGTCTCTTCAATCCCTTTGAGCATGTATATAATGAAATCTTCAATATAATGTATGTCTTTATTGCATTTACTGAGTAAATCATAGTATTCATTTTTGTTTCGTATTATATATTTACTCAAATATAATATAGGTAAATCTAACTTATTCTTCATTACAAGGTATAGTATATTTATCAAGCGACCAGTACGACCATTTCCATCAAAGAATGGATGTATTGTTTCAAATTGATAATGAATGATTGCCATTTTTATTAGAGGATCTAAAGATTCTGTATCATTGTTGATATATTTCTCAAGATTGGTTAGATAATCCATCACCTCATCATATGATTGTGGAGGTTCATGAACAATCTCTCCTG
>JBFHKM010000237.1:0-2667 GCA_041595335.1 Sphaerochaetaceae bacterium | reverse complement strand
TTATGTTTACTAACAAAAAACCTCATTTTTTTACACTTTTTTTCATATGTAACACAAAATCGAACAAATCTTACATCTCTGTGTAATTCTCACCTTTTGATAAAAGCATGTTGCAGAATGAATTATCAATAAAATAAAAATGAAATAAAAACAACATATTTGCAACAGATTCAACATTCAAACACAATCAAGGGAGAGGTACAAAAAGAGTAATTTCTCATTCAATTATATCTGTAAGAGAGCAATAAAAAAAGAAAGAAAGGAGATTTAAGAGTTTAAAAAATTAGGGATATAATGATATCTTTTTTGCTCAATTACAGGCTATAAGGATACTATAATATCCTTAATTTACTTATTTAGTATAAAAATATGTAATGCATCTATGATAAATATAGATTCAATGGTTTTGACACCCACAGATATTCAAAAGAAGATAGCTAAAAACTTTGTAAGGCGACGTAAAGAGCACAAATTAACTCAAAGACAGATTTCAAATGGCAGCAACCGAAAATTATGATTTGGATTTTCTATCAAAATAATGAAGTTTGATTCTTGAGAACAAAGAATCCAATGATTTAGATTATCTATTTCAAAATGGTGGTTCTTCAGGAGGAGAGCACCCAAAAATAAATAAAGAAATAGATGGAGATGAGTGGATTATTAAATTTCCATCATCCATTGACTCTGAAGAGATTGGATTGCAAGAATATTTATATTCTGAGTGTGCCAGAAAATGTGGTATTGAAATTCCAGAAACACGTCTATTCAACTCAAAAATTTGTGATGGATATTTTGGAATAAAGCGCTTTGATAGAGAAGGAAAAAACAAAATACACATGGCTTCAGTATCTGCTCTATTGGAGAGCTCTCATATGAGTCCAAATCTAGATTACATACAGCTGTTGAAATTGACGATGTTTTTATGTAAAAGTGAAAAAGAAGTCAGAAAGATGTTTGATCTGATGTGTTTCAATGTATTCTCACAAAATCAAGATGACCACAGCAAGAACTTCTCTTTCATATACGATGGATGTTGGAAGCTCTCTCCAGCGTACGATCTGACAAAAAGCTCCACTATGTATGCAGAGCATGCCACGACTGTTGCAGGTGAGGGTAAAAATCCAGGATTAAAAGATATTTTGAAAGTTGCAGATGAAATTGGTATATCAACAAAATATGCAAGGAATCAGCCTCAAATATACAGGAACATGTTATGCAAGACCTATCCAAATATCTTGACTGAAGTAGTGAAAAAGTAGAGATGGGAATCATATCTGATTCCCATCTTCCTCAATGTTATTTAAAATATTTAAAAGCACCTTCAAACAATCTGGCATCACTTTCATAAAGTGGATAGTTCTGATAGAGGTCCTTCTGACATCTTTCAGTGTGTCCCATCTTGCCAAGAATTCTTCCATCTTTGCTGCAGATGCTCTCTATAGCACCCACACTTCCGTTTGGATTGAACTGTATTGAAGAGGAAGCTCTATCGTCAAAATCAACATATTGAAGACAGATCTGACCATTCTCTTTTAAATCTCTGTAGTAATTTTCATCACATACAAATCGTCCCTCTCCATGACTGATTGGAACAGTTAGAGTCTCTCCCACTTCATAAGATGAGAGCCAAGGGCTCTTCGTTGATGAGATACGAGTTCTAACAAGAGACGATTGGTGACGAGATATGAAATTGTAGGTAAGAGTTGGACTTGTTTCATCAAGGTCTCTTATCTTTCCATAAGGAAGCAATCCTGATTTTATCAGAGCTTGGAATCCATTGCAGATACCAAGTACCAATCCCTCTCTTTCATCAATCAATTTTGTGAGGTTCTCACTTATCTGTGGAGAGCGTAAGAAACTTGCAATGAATTTAGCACTTCCTTCAGGTTGATCTCCTGCAGAGAAGCCTCCAGGAATGAAGAGAACCTGAGAATCATTGAGTTTATCACCAAAGCGTTTTGCACTCGCCGTAAGTCCCTCTGCATCCATTGTGTTGATGATCACATACTCGCTGTCAAAGCCAGCTCTCTCAACAGCTCTTATGCTATCAATCTCGCAGTTTGTTCCAGGAAATACAGGAACAAGAACTTTAGGTCTTGCAACCTTAGTTTTAGCAACTGCTACATTTTTAGCTTCATATGACAATGTCTCACATTTATCATCAATTTCATGAGCTTTCAATGGGTATACTGATTCAAGAACATTGAATGATAGATCCTCAATCTCTTTTAAATCTATCTCCTCATCTCTGTAACAGAGTTTGTAATCCTTGCTTGTCTCACCAACATTGATTGCCATCATATCCAACTCTTCAATCAACTCTTCAAATTTTTCTAAGTCCTCGACTTCAAAAAGAATTGAACCAATTCCATAACCAAATAGGTCAACTTCAGGATCCACCACTGCTCCAATTCTATTGCCCATGGACATTGAACAGATTGCTCCCGCAATTTTTCCTCGTGTGATGGAGTATGATGATAGAACAGTCTTGCTGTGTGTCACTTTCTCAATGTTCTTAAAATATTCTCTCTGCTCTGTATCTCCAATTGGAAGTACAAACAGTGGTGAGTTATATTTCATGAATACAGATGGAACTATGTTATCACAATCACCTGTTGAAACAGCAAATGATACAAGAGTGTTTGGAACACTTAGATTTTCGAATGT
>JBFHKM010000236.1:0-2670 GCA_041595335.1 Sphaerochaetaceae bacterium | reverse complement strand
CACACTCAAGTACATTCCAGAGCACAATCAGATGGTGAATATTGCTCGTAGCATGGGCATTGTTCTTGGCGATAGACGCAACAAAGAATAATATTCAAACAATTTTCGATTCAAAAAAAAGGTTATAACAGTTATTTCAAACTGTTATAACCTTTATTTCAAACTGTTATAACCTTTATTTCAAACTGTTATAACCTTTATTTATTTACTGGCTATTAGCCAACAATCTCTTCAAATTCATTCAACATGTTTTCAAAGTGTTTGATTGCATTATCAATTGGTTCTTTAGAGCCCATGTCCACACCAGCCATCTTCAAGGTATCTATTGGGAACTTTGATCCACCACTCTTTAAGAATGACATATATTCATCAAGGTCTTTTTGAGTGCCGTTCAATACTTTGTTGCTCAATGCAATAGCTGCAGATATTCCTGTTGCATATTTATATACATAGTAAGAAGAGTAGAAGTGAGGGATACGAAGTCCTTCTAAGTCACTGTTCTCAAGCAAGATAACATCATCACCGAAGTAAAGCTCAAGAAGTTTCTTGTATTCGCCTCTCATAACATCAACTGTTATAGGTTGTCCACTCTCTGCAATTACATGCATCTTGTGCTCATATTCTGCAAACATTGTCTGTCTGAATAATGTTGCAAGAACATCATCAAGCTGTTTGCCCAAAATATAAGCCTTCTCTTTATCACTTTTTGAGTTGCTGATTAGATAATGAGCTAGAAGCTGTTCGTTGAATGTTGAAGCAACTTCAGCTTCAAAAATAGTGTAGTCAGCATTGAAATAGTTGTTGTTTGCATTGCTGTAATGAGAGTGCATTGAGTGTCCACCTTCATGAATGATGGTGAATATATCACGCAATGATTCTTCATTATAATTCAAAAGGATGTAAGGATCGCTTGTGTAAGTTCCACTTGAGAATGCACCTGAGCGCTTTCCTTCATTTTCATATTTGTCTACCCATCTTTCAGTTGTGAGACCTGCAACAAGAGTTGAAACATATTCCTCACCTAATGGTTGAAGAGCTTTTGAAATCATATCAACAGCTTCATCATATGAGTGGTGTGATTCATATCCATCAACAAGTGATGTATATACATCATAGTGGTGAATCTTCTTTTTGCCCATTAATTTGGCTCTGAGTTTGTAATATCTGTGTAGAATTGGAAGTCCTTTATGAACCTCTTCAATTAGATTGTCATAAACTTTTTCATCAACATTGTCGCCATAGAGCTTTCTCTGTCTTGTTGATTTGTAACCTCTTACAACGCTTGAGAAGATATCCTGTCTGATTGATGTTTCATAAACATTTGCAAGAGTGAACTGATGATCAGCATACACTTTGTACAGCTGCTCATAAGCAGTCTTTCTTGTCTCTTCATCTTCATCTTTCAAGAAAAGACCAAAAGTGGATTGAGTCAATGGTTTGCCATTTACCTCACCAAATTTGAAATCTACATTTGTTAGGTCGCTGAATATTTTTGAAGCCTTTCCGCCAACTTCCATCTGTGCTGCTAAAATCTTCTCTTCTTTCTCACTCAGTACATGTGCCTTCTGTCTTTTGAGTCTGGACAATGTAACACTGACTTCTTTGAAATCAGGATCTGATATGTAGCTGTCGAGAATCTTATCATCAATGCTCAATATTTCAGTATCCCAATATGATAGCTGTGAGATGTACATAGCATAAACGCTGGTGATCTGAGATAGTAACTTTTGATTATCAACATTTGATGAATCTTCTGAAGATTTAAGTTGAGCATATGCAAATAAATTCTCAAGCTTTAAATCTGCTTCTTTCAACCACGCAAAACCTGCAAGAAGGCCTTCTTTGTCTTTGCTCAAAACTCCCTTAAAAGAAGCAGCTTCTGCAACTTCTTTCTGCTTAAAAGCTTCCAATGCTTCTGTAAAAGCCTCATCACTTTTAAAAAGTTTTGTTAGATCCCATGTATCATTTATATCAATTTCTGATCTTTTCACATTATTCTCCTATTTTATGTTTTTTAACAATTCATTCATCACCCGAGCAGCTTTACCACGATGACTGTACTTACCTTTTTCTGTATCTGTTAATTCTGCTGCAGTTGTGCCAGCTTCGTTGATATAAAAAACTGGATCGTATCCAAATCCACCACAACCGGCTTGCTCTCTCATGATCTTGCCCTGAACTTCTTCAGTTACAGTATATATTCGGGTGGGGGAGAAATATGCTACAAGAGAGCATACAAAACTGGCATCTCTGTCATCAATGTTTTCCATGTTTTTAAGAAGAAATTCATTTCTTTCTTCACTCTCAAGGATTCTTCCCATTTCCTCAGAACCATAACGAGCAGTTCTGACTCCAGGTCTGCCATCAAAAGCTTTGACGCAAAGTCCTGAATCATCTGCTAGGACAGGTGTTCCACCACTTATTTTATATAATGCTTCAGCTTTTATTAATGCATTACCTAAGAAGGTTGGTGCATTTTCATCAACCTCCACCATGTTGGCTTCCTGTATCTCTACATTTGGCATCAAGAGTCGTAACTCTTCTAATTTGTGCTTATTTGAGCTTGCTAAAATAAAATTCATATAAAAAAGATACTCAAACATAATTTAAAATTCAAGTAATAAAAGTGAATTAATACCAATATTAACATTCCTCATTGCAGCACTCTCT
>JBFHKM010000235.1:0-2710 GCA_041595335.1 Sphaerochaetaceae bacterium | reverse complement strand
AGGAATTCGGTTATTTCATTGGAGAAGAAATGCGTTTGGAACCTGTTAATATAACATCTCTGACATCGGCTCAGAATGCGGTTAAATTCTATGAAGGGGACAACACTCCAACTCGTAGAGACTTCATAATGGAGAATTTAATCTAATGGGACAAGTAGAAAAGATATTTAGAAAGAATTTTTTAGAATATGCTTCCTATGTTATCAAGGAAAGAGCTATCGCTGATTTACAGGATGGTTTCAAACCGGTACAGAGAAGAATAATTCACTCATTATTCGAAATGGATGATGGAAAGTTCCATAAGGTAGCCAATGTAGTTGGTTGGGCAATGAGATATCATCCACACGGTGATTCTTCAATTTATGAAGCTTTGGTCAATCTTGCAAACTATGATCTTCTTATAGAGAAGCAGGGTAACTTTGGTAACTCTCTGACTGGTGATAGAGCTGCTGCTTCAAGATATATTGAATGTAGAATCTTACCTTTTGCAAAAAAGGTACTTTATAATCCTGAACTTACAGACTATCAAGATTCCTATGATGGACGTCATCAGGAACCTTCAGTATTTCCAGCTAAAATTCCTCTTGTAGTGATACAGGGTGTTAATGGTATTGCTGTTGGTATGGCAACAACCATATTCTCTCACAATGTTGGAGAGGTATTGGATGCCATGAAGAAAGAACTGCAGGGCGAGAGTATTGAATTATTCCCTGATTTTCTTGGCGGTGGGTTTGCAGATGTAACCAACTATGATGATGGTCGTGGTTCAATTGTAGTTAGAGCAAAGCTAGATATCAGTGATCCTAAAAGAATCATAATTAAAGAACTTCCTTTTGGTGTTACCAGTGAGAGATTGATCACCACAATTGATGATGCTGCTAAAAAAGGTAGATTGAAAGTTTCGTCAATCAACGATTATACAGCTGAAAATGTTAACATTGAAATAAATCTTGCACGTGGAACATATAGCTCAGATTTAGTTAAGGCTTTATATGCTTATACTGATTGTGAGAAAAAGATATCATGTAATCCGCTTGTAATAAGAGATAATGTACCAACTATCATGGGTGTGACTGATATTGTAAAGTATCATGCTCATCACCTTGTTGAAATACTCACTCGTGAGCTTCAGCTTGAGAAAGAACAGCTCAACGACAAACTTCAAATGCGAACTTTGGAACGTATCTTTGTTGAAGAGAGAATTTATAAGAAGATTGAGAAACAGAAGACTGCAACTGGTGTTGTTAAATCTGTTATGAAAGGTTTTGAACCATTTGCAGATTCACTGCTTCGTCCTGTTACAAAGGATGATGTAGATAGATTGCTTAAAATTCCAATCAGAAGAATAAGTTTGTTTGATATCAATAAGAATGAAGCAGAGATAGATGCTATAAATGCAGCTCTTGAATTATGTCAGTCTAGATTGGATAATATAGTTGAATATTCCATTTCATATATTGGTGAGATAAGAAGTTTGATTCCAGAAGATAGACTTAAAAGAAAGACAGTCATCAAGAACATTGAGACAGTCAATGTCAAAGATGTTGCTATGCGTGATAAAGACTTGCAATATAATAGCGAAAATGGTTATTTGGGTTATAATATTAAAGATGGAGAGAGCATATTGAAGATCAGTATCTTCGATAAGATTCTTGTAGTTACAAAAGATGGACATTACCGATTCTTGGTCAATCCTGAAAAAGAATATGTAGGTAAGGGACTTCTTTACTGTGGTTATGCTGATAAGGAAGAACTTGCAAAAGTTACATTCTCTTTGATCATGCAGCAGAAGACTTATAAGTACCTATTCATCAAGAGATTCCAAATAAAGAGTGGTCAGTTGAATAAGGAGTATTGTCTGTTACCAGATCCTGAAACATATAAGGTTGTTAAGCTTTCTATGTTGGAGAATGCAGAGATAAGAGTTATCTACAAACCAAAACCTGGTCTCAGAATAAAAGAAGAGAGCTTCTATTTAAGTGATTATTTAATTAAAGGTGCTTTTACTAAGGGAAATAGATTGACTGTTAAAGAAGTTAAATCTCTTAGAATGAGACCTGTTAAAGAAGTTGAGAAAGTAAAAGAAAAAGATCTGTTTGATGAAAATGATGACAGTGATAAGGATAAATAAATGGAAAATAATACAGTAAAAGATAGAATTATTTATGAAGATAATCATATCATTGTTATTAATAAATTGCCTGGTGAATTGGTTCAAGGTGATACTACTGGAGATATTACTCTAGCAGATGATGTTAAGGCTTATTTAAAAAAGGAATATGGTAAAACTGGAAATGTTTATCTTGGTATTCCTCATAGACTTGACCGCCCAACCAGTGGACTTGTTGTTTATGCAAAAACAGAGAAAGCTTTAAAACGTCTTTGTGAAACATTCCGTCAGGGAAATGCTAAGAAGATTTATTGGGCAATTACTGATAGAGCTCCTTCAAAACCTGAAGGTACTTTGGTTCATTACTTAATACGTGATGCCAAGAAGAACAAGAGTTATGCAACTCCCGTTGAAAAGAACGGAAGCAAACTTGCAAAACTTGATTACAGATTGCTTGCAGCTTCAAAGAGTTTCTTCCTTGTTGAGATTGATCTTCTTACTGGTAGACATCATCAAATCAGAGCTCAATTTGCTGCTATCAATGTTCATATCAAGGGCGACCTTAAATATGGTGCAAAGAGAAGCAATAAAGATGGAGGT
>JBFHKM010000234.1:0-2752 GCA_041595335.1 Sphaerochaetaceae bacterium | reverse complement strand
AGTGATATAGTAAAAAATCACAAAGAGAAGAAAAATCTTGTTAAAGAGTTTATAAATCCTGATCTTTGTGAAATAACAGAGGATCTTGTTTTTACAGAACCTTATAACGATTGTAACAACAGAAATAAAATATTCCCACCTAATCTTGAATATGTACAAAAAAATCTATATGAGGATAAAAAACTTCACTTAGAAGTTGTAAAATTGAAGTTTGAATTTTTGAATAATGCTCAATCATTATTACATGGTGATTTACATACCGGATCAATATTCATAAATCAAAATCACACATTTGTATTTGATCCTGAATTTGCATTCTATGGACCAATGGGGTATGATATCGGAAATGTAATTGCTAACTTATTCTTTGCTTGGTGTAATGGCGATGCAACAATTGATGATGATGAAGAAAAGGATAAATTCTGTTCATACATTCTAGATACAATTGAAAAATCTGTTGATTTATTTAATGATAAATTTGATAAATCATTTAAAGAAAATGTAACTGATAGAATGGCTAAAACAGATCAATTTATGGAATATTATCATGATACAATTCTTGCAGATAGTGCTGGATATACAGGACTGGAACTGATAAGAAGAATTGCTGGAATGGCTAAGGTTATTGATATAACAAATATCAAAGATGAGAAAAGAAGAGTTCGCGCAGAACGAATTTTAATCACTTTTGGTAAGGAAACAATTTTAGATCGTAACAAATTCAAAAAAGGTTCTGATTATATCAAAGCATTCAAGGATATAGTTGCAAAATTCTAGGAGAAAAGACGGATGAAAAAAGATTATTTTGAAACAGTCGAACTGAACGAAGAAGATCATGCATTGGTTATATGCGATCAAACAAAATTACCTAATACTGTTGAGTTTCTATCTTTAGTAGATGTTAAAGATATTTGGACTGCAATTAAATTGTTGCAAGTTAGAGGAGCTCCCGCTATTGGTGTAGCAGCAGCTATAGGTCTTTATGTAGTCAGCAGACCATCTAAAGCAAAAACTTTTGATGAATTCTACAAAGAGTTCAAAGCAAATAAAGAATATTTAGATACAGCACGTCCTACTGCTGTTAATCTCTCTTGGGCATTGAAGAGAATGGATAAAGTATGTTTGTCTGCTAAAGACAAATCAGTAGAAGAAGTGATAGAAGTTCTTCACAAAGAATGTATTGCAATAAGAGAAGAAGACATTGCTGTCTGTAGAGCAATTGGAGAGTATGGTCTAACTCTAATCAAAGATGGAGATGGACTGTTAACACACTGCAATGCAGGTCGTTTGGCAACTGTTAAATATGGTACAGCTACAGCTCCTATGTATGTAGGTGCAGAGAAAGGCTATAAATTCAAGATTTATTCAGACGAGACTCGCCCTCTACTTCAAGGTTCAAGACTTACATGCTTTGAATTGAATGAAGCAGGATTGGATGTAACAGTTGAATGTGATGGTATGAGTGCAAGTGCAATGAGAGCTGGTAAAGTACAGGCTGTTTTTGTTGGTTGTGACCGTGTTGCTGCGAATGGTGATACCGCAAATAAAATTGGTACATCAATGGTTGCAATGGCTGCTAAATATTACAATATTCCATTCTATGTTTGTGCTCCTTCTTCAACAATTGATATGAGCACTCCAACAGGAGATGGCATCAAAATTGAACAGAGAGATCCAAAAGAAGTAACAGAAATGTGGTATTCAAAAAGAATGGCACCAGAAGGTATTGGAGTTTTCAATCCTGCATTTGATGTAACAGATAATGAAATGGTAACTGCATTTGTTACTGAAAAAGGTATCGTAAAACCACCTTTCAAAGAGAATTTTGCTAAGTTATTTAACAAGTAATAATTAATTATTAGGAGTATTCAAAATGTTAAAAGGTATTGCTACAAATATTTCACCTGATTTACTTAAAGTTCTATATGAAATGGGACATGGTGATAGAATTGTATTTGCTGACGCCAACTTTCCAGTAGAGAGTTGCGGAAGGAATTGCAAAGTAATCAGATGCGATGGTCATGATATTCCATCCTTATTGGACGGTATATTAAAACTGTTCCCACTTGATACTTTTGCAGCAAAACCAGTTGCACTTATGGATAATGATTCTTCTCAAAAGCCTCTCATCTGGTCTACATATGAAAAACAAATAGCATCTGTAGATAGCAGAGGAAATGAAGCAATTGAATGCATTGAACGTTTTAAATATTACGAAGAAGCTCAAAATGCATATGCAATAGTTGCTACAGGAGAAATGGCATTGTATGCATCAATAATACTCCAAAAAGGAATAATTACTGAATAAAAGATGATAATATACATCTTATAAAAAGCATCTTTAGAATATTTATATATTTTGAAGTTGCTTTTTAATGTTATATTATAATCCAATAATATAACAAAAATTGGGTCTTCTGACCTATATGTAGGTTAGAACCTAATTAATTTTCTGAAAAACTTAAGCCTCTCTTTTTTTATATATATCTATTCTCTCTTTAACTATTTGTTTGACTTTTTTTTCTGTAATTTCTGATTATTTTGTTGATTTTGAGGAGATTCTTTTTAAGAACCCAGATTACTATCGCAAAATTATTATTCCTAAAGAATTAAAGTGGGAGATTCGCGATAAATTAGATCAAGCTAACATACCTATGGACACCATTCTACAGCGATTAGAAGCAAGCTGCTCACACTCAAAATCCTATGTTATACCTGTCGACTTTAATTTCTTACAGCATTCAGGAAGACT
>JBFHKM010000233.1:0-2766 GCA_041595335.1 Sphaerochaetaceae bacterium | reverse complement strand
CAGGTCAGACATTTATTGTTGATGGTGGATACACTCTAACTTAATATCTTTGATACATGCATAATGTGCTGAAAAGGCCATCTCATTTGATTGAGATGGCCTTATTCATCACTTCATTTAACTTTCATCATAGATGATTGCAAAGATTTACTTTTCAATCAATTGAGTCATTCAATTCAGACAGAGAGATGCCTCCCAACAAGTAGGAGACATCTAATCAGCTATATTTAAGATTTCTTATTGTAATCTAAGAATTTCTATTTACCCCACCAATCCCATTTATTGAAACTGAAAGGAACAAAACTCATAGGATTGATTTTATTAGAGTGAAGGATTTCACCAGCTTCCAATGTATTTGTGCTGACAATGTACTGAGATCCAACCATCTTAACAACTTCTAATTCAGCCCATGGATCATGAGGAGAGTCCAAAAGTTCAACTTTTGTTTCAGCTAGTTTGTTCTCTTTGATATCAGCAGAACTCAAGCCCTGTCTGATCAAAGTTGGCTCCAATAGATAACCACTTCCATCAGCAGCCTTAACATACATGACGTTGTACATAGGACATTCAACATCATCTTTCAATTCTTTCATCAATGCATCATCACTCTTCTGTAAAACATCACTGCTCATGCTGAAGAATTTATATCCATTGCGACTGATTGATCCACTCAGCTTGCCATCTTGTATATCAAGTTCGATGTCTGCCATCTTCTTTGGAAGACCACATACCTCTCTGCCCATAGCCATAGCCATGCCGTCAGTGATTGGCATTGATAGACAATATCTTCCAACAACTCCATCACATTCTGCCATGATGAACAGTCCTGCTTCTTTGTAAGGTGGAGCAAAACTTGTCTTGGGATAATTGGCGATAAATACAGAAACCAAAGGTTTGCCCTCCACGGGTTTCAAAGGAGCTGGAAGTAACTTTGCAATCACTTCAGGCTTTGTTTCCCATACTATATTTAACATCTGTGCACCATAAAATACTGTTTTGTGGCCCTGTGCAGACTGAATCTGTTCCATTGTTTTTGTGTAACTATTCATCTCTAAAATCTCCTTTTATTGTATCAATTTACTCTATGACGAATGCTTTTTCATAACCATTGGCAACAGCATCTACTACTCTACCAGGTCTGTTTACATCACCTAAAGCTTCAACAATCTCATATCTCTCTTCAAGCTTTTCAACCAAATCATTGTTAGGTCTGACACCCAATGATAAGATAACAGCATCTGCTTTGATTGTTTTGATTGCACTGTCTTTTGTGTTTTCAATCTCAATCTCACCATCTTTGATGTTGACAAGTTTGCTGCAAGGAAGAAGTTCCACACCACTCTTCTGGAGTCTCATGGTAACATCAACTACGTTTGGAACATAACCAGCTGGTGCAATTTTATCAGCCATCTCGATAACTGTTACTTTGTTGCCTTTGAGCAATAATAACTCAGCAATTTCCAATCCTGTCATTCCAGATCCTGCAATAACAACATTCTTGTTCTCAAGAGTTACCTGTGATTCTAGAATCTGTGGAGCTGTATAAACAAAACTGTTATCAACACCCTTGATTGGAGGTACAATTGGCTTTGAACCTGTTGAAACAAACACTGCATAAGGTTTGATCTCATCAATCGCTTCAACAGTTGCTTTTGTATTCATTCTAACTTCAACATTCAACTTCTTCAATTCAGATTTTAAGTAGTCTAAGTACCAAACCAATTTATCTTTGTGTGGTGGTTTTGTTGCAAGATAAACATTTCCGCCTAAATAATCTTTTGCTTCAAATAGGATTGGAGTGAAATCTCTCATTGCTAATGTTCTAGCTGCTTCCATTCCAGCAGGACCACCACCAATTACAACAACCTTTCTCTTGTTTCCTGTCTTCTCAAGTTTTGCAAATTCGATCTCTCTTCCGAGTCTTGGATTAACTGCACATGTAATTTTTTCACATTTCATGATGCTCTCGATGCAGTTCAAACATGAGATACATGGACAGATGCTATCTTCTTCACCAGCTTTAGCTTTCTTGCCCCATTCTGGATCAGCTAATTGAGCTCTACCAAGTGCAACGAAATCTAAATCATCTTCTTGAAGCAATGTTTCTGCCATTTCAGGTTTTCTGATTACATCACATGCAATAACTGGAATGCTAACACTTTCTTTGATAGCTTTAGCAAGATGTCTCTTCCATCCTTGAGGATAGGAGATAGGTTCAATGATTGTAGTTACAGATTCATATGTACCACTGCTTACATTGATTGCATTCACACCTAACTTCTCTAGATATTGAGCTTCTTGAATAGCTTCATCTATTTTTATGCCACCTTCAACAAATTCATCACCATCAATTCTTACAGAGATTGGGAAATTGGGACCACATTTTGCGCGAATTCCCATGATTATTTCTGTTACAAATCTCATTCTCTTTTCAAAGCTACCACCATATTTATCTTCTCTGTGGTTTGATTGAGGGCTCATGAACTGTCCTACAAGATAACCGTGAGCACCGTGGATCTCAACACCATCAATACCTGCTGTCTGAGCAATGATGGCACCTTTTACAAATTTAGCCACCAAGCCTTCAACTTCTTCAGTTGAAAGAGCTCTTGGCTCCTCACCAATTGCTTTTGAAGTGATTGCACTTGGTCCAACAATCTGACGACCGTCAAGAACCATGCTGTGGCATTCTCTTCCTGGGTGATGAAGCTGTACAAATATCTTTGTGTTGTATTTGTGCATTGTCTTTGCGAGAGCCTGCAATCT
>JBFHKM010000232.1:0-2810 GCA_041595335.1 Sphaerochaetaceae bacterium | reverse complement strand
TTTATAGAAAAATATTACACTACATTTTTTGATTAGCATAGCAAAAAAAATCGGCTATTTTTGATAAATTCGTGCTATTATTGATATGAATCCATGTGAAAATCAATTCTTACAGTATCTTCTCAAAGACATCTCTCTAATTTGATCTGCATCTATTTCATGAGGTTTCATTTCATTTTTGATTGAAAGATACCTGCATGAATCTAATTGAAAAAAATTGGTAAAATAGTATTTTAAATTGATGAGGTTTATTATTTCAGTTATTTTATTGTAACTGATGAATTTATGAGAGCTGATGTTTTCAAATTGCTCAATCATTGAATGATCTGGAGTTGGAGCAATTCACTGCAATGAGTAGGATATTGCAAATTTTTTCGTCTTAATTTTGGGAATATGTAAACTTTTGAGATGATGGAGAGCACCCTCAAAAAAAATATTTTGTACAGACTTTTTGTGCCAAAGTTTTACAATTTAGTATAAGTTTGTAACATTAATTGAGTTTATAAACACGTGTTAATACTTAACGCATGTTTTTACAGGGGATTAGTTTTGCATATCCGTGCTAATAGAAATGTGCTAATTTGGTACCATTTTTAGCACTTCTGTTGTCTTTTGGAAAGTTCTGATACATAAGAGTCATTCTTTTGATTTCTTTTTCAAAATTTAACTTGATTTAGCAAAAATTATTGGAGTATTATAAATTTATGGATAAAATAAACAGTCTCATAAATAGTTTCTCCAAAATTGATGATCCCAAAGATTACTTTGTTGGAAAGAGCACTCTGAACTTTCCACCTCCAAACAATGTGCTCTCATTTTTCAGACAATCGTTTGAGGTTGAAACAAAAAGATATTATGTTCACTCTCATCACCGCTATATATTGATATACAATCTTGGAAAGCCCTTTGATGTCATTGTGGATGGTACCTTGCTCAGTGTTGAAGAGATGGAGGGAATCCTGATTCTTCCTTTTCAAAATCATAATTTCATTCTCAACAGAGAGGATGTGAATACATCTGTAATTTTTATCTCATTTACAATGGAGAAGAATCAATACTTTGAGGTGCTTAGAAACAACAAGTTCATCATTGAGGACAACTCACTGACATTGCTTATGGAGTTTCAAAAATCATATGTAGATCAAAACAGTGATGAGATACCATTTTTAGTTGGACTTCTTCTAATAGATATATTGAAAGGAAAGAATCTGACTCAGACAAACAACAAGGTCAGTGACAGTCCAATTCTAGGTCACATCATATCTGAGATTCACGATAACATTGGAACCAGCATTTTGGAGATGGCAAAAAAACTGGGATACAATGAGAACTATCTCAGACGGTATTTCAAGAAGAATGTTGGAATATCGCTTGGTAATTACATTCTTGAGATAAAAACAAACAAGGCCATGGCTCTTCTCAACTCTGATGATATGAACATAACTGAAATAGCACATGAGTGTGGCTATGATTCAATATCATCATTCAGCAGAAGCTTCAAGACCTATGTCAATATATCTCCAAATCAATTCAGAAAGATGGTCAAAAACAATCCTGAGATGTTTGCTATCTATCGCAATAAGATCAAGTTTCAAGATAATGAGTGAATTTGCATAAAATAGATTGTGTAAATATTGAATAATATTGATGAATAATATTAATATCCTTCTATGAAGAAAACAATATCTGGATTCATTCCAACAGCATTACCAAAGAGCATAGATGTAGATGAGATAATCACAATCCATTACTTTGAATATCCAAAGGATTTCTCTTTCATTGGAGAGTCTCATGAGTTCTGGGAATTCCTTTATGTTGATAAAGGCGAGGTGACTGTATCCACAAATGATGATGAATACAATCTGAAGCAGGGACAGATAATATTTCACAAGCCAAATGAATTTCACAATGTCATATGCAATGGAGCAATAGCTCCAAATCTTGTTGTTGTATCATTCACATCAAGCAGCAAGAGAGTCAATTATTTTGATCACAAAATATTGGATGTATGCAACAGAGCAAAGAGCCTTCTGAATATAATACTGTATGAAGCTAGATTGTGTTTTGAGACAGATCTATCTGATCCTTACTGCAAGGGACTTGTTTTGAGTCAGGATTATGAAGAGGAATCTCTATCTCTCATAAGAGCATCTCTTGAGGCATTCTTGATTCAGCTGATAAGACAGGATTCTGATGATAAGGTCAACTTCACATCCAGCATTCATGATAAGGAGAACAAATCAAGAATTGATTTTGTATCATCCTATTTGAAGGAGAATGTTGAAAACAATCTGACTCTTGATATGGTATGCAGTGATTGCGGCATTGGTAAATCTGCAATACAGAAGATCTTCAAAGAACAGAAAGGTTGGAGCATAATGGAGTATTACTATCGATTGAAGATTGAAAGAGCAAAACTCCTTATAAAAGAAGGAGATATGAACTTCTCCTCCATCTCCCAGGTGCTTGGATATTCCTCAGTTCATTACTTCTCAAGGCAGTTCAAGAAGATAGTTGGCATGAGCCCAAGAGAGTACTCAAAGACAATTGATTCCTATAAAGGCTAATTTTTTAATGCAACTTTTTTGGTAAAAGTTGTAAATACTTTCTTTCATTTACACACTATCTTTTATTTAACAAAATAAAGGAAATGATGAATGGATATAGAAAACGTATTGAACAATTTTAAGATTGATGGAAAATTAATAAGCACAAAATCTAATAGAGTGGGTCACATAAATACAACTTTCATGTCCTGCTTTGATGATGATGGAGTCATAAATAAATATACACACCAGAAAATAAACAAG
>JBFHKM010000231.1:0-2879 GCA_041595335.1 Sphaerochaetaceae bacterium | reverse complement strand
TGGATATTCTGTCATTTCAAATGTTGCAACTCTGATGTCGATGTTGTTAACAAAGTTCAAATTTGTATTGTAAGAATAGGTTGAAAAACCTCTGACTCTGTTTCCTAAAGCAACATTGCTTTGGTAAGAAGTTGCAACTTCATCACCATCTGTATAAGATGTTTCAAATCTATCAATGAATACCACTGAAAGTAAATTTCTACCATCTCTTGTTCCTTCTAAAGTATATAGAGTTTTAGCATATTGAAGATCTAAGTTTGCACTGTAGAAATCTGAGGAGTTACTTATAAGACCTGGAGCATAAGCAAATGAAAGTTCTGCTGAATAACCATCCTGTGTGAAAAAGTTATCTTCCATTTTGTCATATTTTAAATCTGCAGTTAATAAAGTGTAGTAGTTATTCTGCTGAGCTAAATCTGGATATACTGTGCTTCCAGCTAAAACATTATCAGAATAGACTCTATCATATCCTTCTTTTACACCAAGTGTTGCTGTTAAAGAATCATCTTCAAGAAAACCTTGAACCATTTTGATTGTACCATCAGCACTGAATATGTTTGCAACAGTTCCATCTGATCCTGCAGCTAATTGCTCTCAGTTGTTGTATCTTGATACAGAGATCTCTGTGTGAAACCAGAACCAACATAGTATTCAAATTCTGTTGTATTTCCATCAATCAAAGTGATTCCATCATAACCTACTCCCACATTTAAATATGTTGGAATGACTCCAAGTAAATAATCTGGATGCTGTGCCATTGATCCAAACTTGAAGCTGAAATCCCCTGCAAAAGCTGTTGTTGCTGTTAAAGTTGCAACCATCATAGTAATCAATAATTTCTTTTTCATTTAATTATTCTCCTTGATAGTAATACTATCATACATATTGGAAATAGAAAACAAAAAAGAAGAGTAACTTTATCACTTTAAATATTTATATTATGATTGTATATTACATTTGAACAGAACCACAAATGAGGAAACAAATGACAACAAATACTTATTCACTTATTGCAATAATAGCATTGGCTATTATCTTCAGTTTACTTAAAGAGAGAATGGGAAAGAAAGGCCCAAATGGTGCAGAATATCACACACTAGATGGTGCTAGCTTGAAAGAGTGGATTGATGATAAAGAAGATTTCTTCTTAGTTGATGTTAGAAGTGAAGATGAATATAAAGTTGGACATATCAAAACCGCTAAAAATATTCCGCTCCAAAATTTAAAGGTTGTAGCTGAGAGTACTTTTAAAAATAAGGATGACTTTATTGTTGTTTATTGTTTATCTGGGAAAAGAGCACTCAGTGCTGCAAAGACATTGATAAAAATGGGATATACTGAAGTGTATGATTTTGGTTCTGTTAATAAATACCCAGACGGAACCACAAAGAAAAAATAAATATTGTTTACTTGCAAAATTGATATAATATAAGGAAAACTAAAAGATGGAAAAGAAAGCAGAATACCATATAATTGAACCAAAATTATTAGTTGAGATGATTGAAAATAAGGAATCATTTTATTTAGTAGATGTGAGAGAAAAAGATGAATATGACTGGGGTCATATTGAATCGTCAATCAATATTTCTCTCAGTATCATAAGTCAGAGAGCAGAATCTTCTTTCGATAATAAAGATAGCAAGATTGTTGTTTACTGCAGATCTGGTGCCAGATCAAGACAGGCTTGCAAAGAGTTAATTTACCTCGGTTATACCAATGTATACGATTTAGGAGGAATTATTTCCTATCCTTACCCTATAATTAAATAATTCGCATTTATAATAATGTTTTTTTCTAAATGTACTTGCCTAAGATAAGATAATGTGCTATAAAATCAAACGTTAATTCTCATTTACGAATGTCAATAAACATCGGGCCTATAGCTCAGTTGGTTAGAGCATCGGACTCATAATCCGTGGGTCGTAAGTTCAAGTCTTACTGGGCCCAAAAATATTCCTTATCTAATATTATTTAGATAAGGTTTTTTTATTTCTTTAATTAAATTCTAAAAAAAGATGGCTCTTGATACTTTTCTGTGCTCTGCCCACTCTCCTCTCACTGACATTGATGTCATCTTCATCAATTTTACAATTATTTGTTTTCTGTAATATTTTCATGACCATAACCGACAATCAAACACGAGGAATTATGAGTTTAAAAATGCTCTCAAAAATACATAAATTCAATCAAAGATAAAAATAATGATCATAAAAATTCAGAACAACTATCCTTTTGTTAACAAAAATTAGTGAGTTATTGATGCAATTAATTCATCTCATCAATCTTTTTTGCAACCTCGAATATTAAGTATGATATAATTGACATAAAAACTGGAGGTAAATTTTATGAAAAATAAAATTAAGGTTTTAGTTGTGATAACTTTCATTCTCATGATTGTTATGAATACATTGGCAAATTCTCTTCCTATCAATGGTCTCACATCAGGAGAGGTCTCAGATTCATATTCAAATCTATTTGCACCAGCTGGCATAACTTTTACAATCTGGGGTGTTATTTATTTGATGCTTGGTCTGTACACATTCTACCAACTTGGCATCATAAACAAGGAAGATCAAATAAGCAGCGATCTACTGAATAGAGTTGGTGTTCTCTTTTCAATCTCTTCAATAATCAACAGCATATGGATTCTTGCTTGGCATTATCAGATCATAATACTCTCACTTGCTTTGATTGTTGGTATTCTTATCTGCTTGATCAAAATAGTTGATGCAATCGGAGAGGAGAATCTAACTACAAAAGAGAAGTTTTTTGTAAAAGTCCCTTTCAGCATTTACTTTGGTTGGATTACAGTAGCAACAATAGCCAATGCTACCACTTTCTTAGTAAGTGTGAATTGGAATGGTTTTGGAATTCCTGAT
>JBFHKM010000230.1:0-2901 GCA_041595335.1 Sphaerochaetaceae bacterium | reverse complement strand
TTATATTGCCACTGAGCACTGCTGCATTGACAACAGTCACAATTCTATCTTTCATAAATTCATGGAATGATTTCTTGTGGCCTCTAATAGCTTTGAATGATACCGATAAATACACAATTACAGTGGGTATTGCGAACTTCCAAGGAACTCACGGTACAGAGTATGCTCTGCTGCTCTCTGGAGCTGTGATTGCATCAATTCCACAGTTTATATTCTATCTTTTCTTCAGAAAGAGGATTGTAGAAGGTATTGCAATGGCTGGACTTAAAGGATAAAAAATGAAAATAAATCTCATCAATTCAGAGAGCCTCAAGGCCAACTACAAACTCACTGTAAGAACCAAAACAGAAGATTGTATTTTAGAAGAGATCAGGCAGGATGCCAATAAAATAGTGTGGGAATTTTGTGGTCTGACTGTTACCGATTTAATTTCAGAGAATGAAAATACAGTAACAATCAAGAGGAGAATCTTCTCTCATAGGGAAGACTTTTTTGGAATAAACTTCACTGTCTTTCACAACTGCAAAGATTGTGAGATCTTCATGCCTGGTGTTTTGTATCAGAAAAACACAAAGGGAAAAGGAAAATATCCAAGGATAACAGAGCAACATAGCAGCTGGTCTTTTGATGAGACACGATGCAATATTCCAGGATGCATGGCCATCTATAATAAATCTGAGATAATGATTGCATCTCACAGAGCAAATGAAATAAAAATATCATCAAGTTTTGATGACTTATCCTTCAGTTTTAGATTGCCCTCTGAGGAGTGGCCCTACATATATTCAAGTAAGAACACACTCAAATATTCCATGGATAAAAAAGATGGTACCTTTGTTCATCTGAAAAAAAACCAAGTGATATTTCAAGAATATTTAATTTATCATTCAAAAATGGATGATCTGAATCTATTTGATCATTATAAAAAATATGTCGGAATGTTCAGACCACTCACTGATAGCCAAATAGATCTATCAAAACTCCATAATTTTAAAGCACTGCTGCTCTCTCAGTTGTTATCATTGCTGAAACATACAGACAGTGGTAGTTACCTAAAAATGGGAAGAGGAAATGGAAGGCACCAAGATGTCTATGAATTTACAAGTGCTTCTTTTCTCGTAAAAAGTGTCGAGGCAGCAGTCATCTTTAACAGACTGAATGTGAAATCTCTGAAAGAGAATCTTGAGCCAACTGTATTAGAAATATTGAATAAATCTGAAAGAAAAAATTTAAATGGGAAATCATATGATGAAGTGGCAAGAGATATAGGAGACTTCTTTCTGCAAGCAGAGACCCAAAAGGGAATCTTCCAGGATTGCTACGATATTAAAAATAATATCTGGGCAGGTTATCTGGGTGTTGGAGAGAATGAGAAATTCAATTATGGAATCAATGCACGAACCAATGGTGAGGCAATGATGGCTTATTTAGAGCTATACAACAACTGCAATTTCAGCAACAAAAACAGGTATCTAGATCTGATCAATTCAGTTGCAGATTTTTACATAACTCATCAAGAGGAAGATGGTAATTATGGGAGATGGTGGAATATTGATGGCACTATAATGGATGATTCAGGCACAAATGGAGCATATATACTATCATTCTTGTCAAAACTATATAAAACAACTGGGGATGAAGTTCTGCTGAAATCAATAAACAGAGCCATTCCATATTACTCTGATATAATCAAAAGATTTGATTTTTATGCAGATACTTTGGATGCAGATTCCTGTGATAAGGAAGCAGGAATTGCTTTATTGAAAGCTTTCATAGACATCTATCAACTTGATCCTCAGAAGCAGTATCTACGCCTATGTGAGATCTGTGCCAATTATATAATAACTTGGATTCAGATTGATGATATCAAATTTGATTCAAAATCCTCGCTGGGAAGAAGAGGCTTCAAAACCAGAGGAATGAGCAGTGTATCCATTGCAAATCAGCATTTAGATTTCTATGGAATGCTTATAGCTTACAACTTTTTATATCTTCATAAATTTACAAATAAGAAGTTCTACAAAAAGATTGCTAGCATAATGATTGATAGCTGCACTCAACTTATATCATCTCCAACTGACAGTCTTGGAAGAGGTGATGATTTCTTTGGATGGATTCCTGAACAGATCAACCACACGAACTGGGATTATTTCAACAATAAAGAAAATACAAATGGGACATTCTCTATAAATATAGCCTGGGTACAGGTTTTGGTACTCGATTATTTGGATAAAATTGAGGTCCTTTTTGGGGAGGAATTGAAAAATGAAATTTAGATTTTCATTGATGACATTGAATTTATGGAACACCATCAAGTTAGATGAAAGAAGACCTGTTATTGAAGAATTCTTTCGCATCCACAGACCAGATATTTTATGCATACAGGAAATTAGAGAGGATACAATAAAGATTCTAGATGATCTTCTTGAAGATTATACAAGAGTTCATGATGACTGTCCAAGTTGGTCAAATGAATCAAACATATATTACAAGAGAGAGCTTTTTGAAGAGGTGAAACATGACAGAGTAGATTTGAACATGCCTGAAAAAGAAAGAGGTCTTTTCTATATCGTATTGAAGAGTTCCCACAGCAACAAGACTCTCTTCATATCAACAGCTCACCTCACTCATCAAGGAAATGCTGATGAATGCAGAACTGGCATGAATTATCGACACTCTGAAGCAATTGTTATAAGTGAATCATTGAAAACATTGGTAAGTAAAAATCAACCAGCACTCATCTGTGGTGATTTCAATGATCCTTTCCATCCTTACAGAATAATAAAAGAGAAACTTGGATGGATAGAGGTATTTCAGTATCTGAAACTTGAGGCACCAATAACATTTCCATGTACCCAAAACAGTGATGAGATATTTATTGTCGAGAGCATAGATAAGATC
>JBFHKM010000229.1:0-2959 GCA_041595335.1 Sphaerochaetaceae bacterium | reverse complement strand
GAAGCAGATATAATTGTTCCTCTTGATGAATATGTTGCTGCAAGTGGCTATGACTGGGAACAAGAATATGGTAGCTATGCTGAACAGACAAAAGTTAATGGTAAGATTTATGGTGTTCCAAACTCAGCTTCTCAGTGGGCTCTTTACTACAACAAAGACATCTTTGATGCAGCTGGTGTTGAATACCCTGATGCAAACATTCCAATGACTTGGGATGACTACAATGAAATAGCTAAGAAATTAACTAGTGGTGAAGGTGCTGATAAGATCTATGGCACATTAGAAGTTAACTGGCAGCAGTTCTGGTATGATGAAGCAATCATAACACTTGGTGGTGCAGAGCATTTCTATACAGCTGATGGTAAAGCATCAAACATTGAAGATCCTGCATTCCGCAGATCTATGGAAAACAGATACAAAAGAATGCATATCGATAAGAGCACTCCAACATATGCAGATGTTGCAACATCAAAAACTCAGGTTCAAGCATTCATGGGTGGTAAATATGGAATGATCTTTGAAGGTGCATGGGCTCTTGATTGGTTGAAAGACAAGAAAAACTATCCAAGAGACTGGAGAGTTGGTATTGCTCCAATGCCTGTTGATGAAGGTACACAGAAAAAATCATTTGGTACTCTCAACATGTTATGTGTAGCTCAAACTTCCGCAAACAGACAGGTAGCTTTTGATCTTGCTAAATATCTTGAAGATGAATATTGCAAAATCACAACAGCACCTCATCCAAACATGGTAATTGAACAGCCTTATGTATTCTCCAACATCAACACAGATTTCAAAGATGATGGTATCACAAAAGAAGATGTAATCAACTTATTTGGTAACGGAGATATCCAGTGTTATGCGGAGATGATGTCAGGTATTGCTTCTGGTGAATACAATCAAATCATCAAAGAAGAAACTGAGCTTTATTTTGTTCAAGAACAAGATATAGACACAACTATCTCAAACATCAAAATGCGAGCAGATGCTGCAATTAAGAAAGCCCTAGCAGAATAATAAAGATTATTCATCTATGGCAGATATCGCAGAATAAGGGATACCGGGGTAATTCTCGTGTCCCTTATTTATTGAATTTTTATAAAAAAGGATTACATAAAATGGCTATACTGGCTAAAAAAATACATAAAAACGACAATACTCCATTGATATATAAAAAGAAAAAAGAACGTCTATTTACAACAGGTTTTGTATTTATTCTACCAGCATTTATTGGTTTTCTACTGTTCATGATATATCCTTTGTTTTACTCTTTATTTTTATCCTTCATGGATTGGAATATGATCGTTCCAAGTAAATCAACTTTTACTGGACTCGATAACTACATAGCTGCTTTCCACAATGAGTATTTCCTCATAGGTGTATGGAACAACATCAAAGTAGCAGTACTTGCAGTTCCAGTTCTCATCGTATTATCACTGCTTGTTGCTGTGTTATTGAATACCGAAGTCTTTGGCACCTCCGCTTTAAGAACAGCATACTTTTTACCTTATATAACAACAGTAACCGCAGCAGCAGTAGTATTTTCAGCATTGCTCCATCCTGTATATGGACCTGTGAACATGTTCCTGAGATCAGTTGGAATTGACAATCCACCAGGATGGGCAACTAGCAGTGATTGGTCATTATTTACAGTTGCTATGTTTTGGATTTGGAAGAATATGGGATACTGCATTGTAATTTTCCTTGCAGGTCTTCAGGGAATATCTAAAACTTATTATGAAGCATCTCTCATTGATGGAGCTTCTAAAAAAGATCAATTCTTCAAAATAACTGTACCACTGATCTCACCAACAACCTTCTTCCTGTTCATAACATGTGTTATACAATCCTTCCAATTATTTGCAGAAGTCAACGTATTGACCGCCGGTGGACCTGGTAGATCTTCATACACAACTGTAATGCACATTTACAATGAAGGTTTTGTTCGTTTCCACATGGGTTATGCATCAGCAGTATCTTGGTTGTTCTTCCTATTGATATTGCTTGTAACAGTCATTCAATGGAAGTACCAGAATAAATGGGTTAAATACGTTTAATGGAGAATTACAAAATGAATAAAACTAGCAACACACCAAAAATAATAAAAACTGTTCTTCTGACCTTGATTGGTATATTTATGATTCTTCCTCTCATTTGGATGATTTCAGCGTCTTTCAAATTTGAATCAGATGTATTTACAATGCCAATTAAGTGGGTTCCAACACATCCTACTTTAAATAACTACAGAACGGCTTTCACAGATTATCCCTATCTAAGATGGTATTTCAATACCTTCTATTCCACAATAATGGTAGTTATACTATCCTTGTTTACCAGCTCACTTGCAGGTTATGCTTTTGCAAAACTTGAATGCAGAGGAAAAGATTTAATATTCATGATCTTCATAGGAACAATGATGATTCCATCTCAAATCAGAATCATTCCTCAATTCATGATGTTCAGAGTACTGCATCTTAACAACACTTTATCATGTATAATACTTCCATGGTCCTATAATGCTTTTGCAATCTTCATGATGAGGCAGTTCTTTGTATCTGTTCCAAATGAGTTGATTGAAGCTGCAAAGATTGATGGTACAACAGATGCAACAACCTTTTTTAGAATCGTTCTTCCTATAGCATCATCACAGCTTGCTGCTCTGGGTATTCTGGCCTTTACCTGGGGTTGGAACCAATATTTTGGACCATTGGTATACATCAATGACAGAAATAAACAGGTTCTGAGTGTTGGTATTGCAATGTTCAAATCAACATATACGGAAAATTATGGAATACAGATGGCAGGTGCAACTTTAGCTCTCCTACCTATAATTATAGTCTATCTTGCACTTCAAAAGCAGTTTGTTGAAAGCATTGCTCTATCTGGTGTTAAGGGTTAAGAGGAAATAAAATGAAAACATATCATGTCGGAAAAGATGGTTCAGACCACAATGATGGTT
>JBFHKM010000228.1:0-2985 GCA_041595335.1 Sphaerochaetaceae bacterium | reverse complement strand
CTCTTTTGCTCTTATCTGGGTAAGAAAAGCAGAGAGCTTTTGAAAGCTTGAATCATTTTCAAAGCCTTTCAAGGAGAACTCTCCTGTTGTTATGTCACTGAATGAGCAGTAGGTCTCTTTCTTGCTGTATGAAATTGAGAGAAGATAGCTGCTCTCTTTTGAGTTCAGAAAGTCATCCTCAACAACTGTTGCAGGTGTTATTATTTGAACAACTTCTCTATTTATTATATCTGATTTAGCCTCACTGATTAATTCAGTCTGGGCTGTAATTGCTATCTTCTTTCCTTCTTCAAGCAATCTCTTTATGTAAGAATTTGCTGCTCTGTAAGGAATACCACACATCTGCAACTTACCTCTGTGTGTCAATGTAAGGTTCAATAATCTAGATACCTCTATGGCATCATCACCAAACATTTCAAAAAAGTCGCCTTTTCGGAAAAAAAGAATCTCGTCATTTTTAAGACTTTCTTTCAATCTATTTATTTGATTCATTAAAGGTGTATTTTCAACTTCATTATTTTTCATATTTCATAACATATCATATTAAATTATAAAATTCATTCAAATTTAGCCAATCTATTCATCAATTACAGTAAAAATATTTGAACATTACCTGCCAATCTTTTCTAAATAATAAACAATAAATAAAACTTTAATGTCGTACATCTTAAATATAAGGGATTTTCCAAAAATACGGGAATTGCTATTTTTCTCCTAAAATCTTTATAATAAATGTACAAAATGCAGTAAAAAAACTTAGGTATCATCATCAGACAATTTTTGAACTGATTGGCAAAAAAAATATCAGCAACTTATCAGACAGTTAGAAAAGAAAACATCAAACGAGGTTGAGAACAACTCAAAGACATAGATTCATCATTATTATAATTGTATTGAATTATCATAAAACATAAGAAACACAACTTATTTCATAAATTTTTCTATCACGTTACCTGAAGTTCTTTCAATCTTTTTTTTAAATACTATAGTTATAGAACAAATAAATATGATAAAATGTCATTAATATTGTTATACAACTTATTTGAATAAGTAACATTTACAAACTAGCTGGAGTCAACTTATGTGTGGAATTGTCGGATTTGTGGGTAAGGAATCTGAAAAAGTTAATGCTCAAGATGTATTGATTAATTGTTTGAAGAAACTTGAATACCGAGGATATGATAGTGCCGGTATTGCTGTAGTAAATACTGAAGGACCAAAGAGTAAACTTGAAATTAGAAAAGCTAAAGGTAGATTGTCTAATTTAGAAGAACTTATAAAAACAGACCCTGTAATTGGTTTGACTGGAATAGGTCATACAAGATGGGCAACTCATGGAGAACCTTCTGATATCAACTCTCATCCACAGACTGATGTTTCTGGAGATATTGCTGTTGTTCATAACGGTATCATTGAAAATCATACAAAACTTAGAAAATGGTTGGAGCAACATGGTGTAAAATTCAGATCAGAAACTGATACAGAGTGCATAGCTCATTTAATCGACTTCCATTACAACGGTGATTTAGTTCAAGCTGTTCGTGAAGTTCTCAACAGACTTGAAGGCTCTTATGCTCTGGCTGTTGTTTGTCAGAGTGAGCCTGGTGTGATTGTTGTTGCTAAGAAAGATTGTCCATTGGTTATAGGTCGTGGAGAGAATTTTAACTTAATAGCAAGTGATGTGACTCCTATTCTTGAATATTCAAGAGAGGTTCAATATTTAGATGATATGCAGATTGCTAAGATCACAGACGCTGATGCTACAATCTATAATATGGATGGAGCAACTGTTGAAATTCCTCTCTCTCATGTAGATTGGGATATGCAATCAGCACAGAAGAATGGTTATGAGCATTTCATGTTAAAAGAGATATGTGAGCAACCTTTTGTGCTAGATCAAACTTACAAAGCTCGTGTGTATGCAGGGAAGATTGATTTACAGGATATAAATGGACTTGTAGAGAACACAAAACATGTGATAATTGTAGGTTGTGGAACAGCGTATCATGCTGCGGTTGTTGGTAAATATTCAATAGAGCACTATGCAAAGATACCTGTAGATATTGATGTAGCATCTGAATTCAGATACAGAGATCCAATTATCAATAAAGATGATTTATGTATTGTAATTTCTCAATCAGGAGAGACAGCAGATACTCTTCAGGCAATGAGAATCATAAAACAGAAAGGTGCCAAAGTAATTGCTATAACTAATGTTGTTGGTTCAACAGTATCAAGAGAAGCAGATTATGTTATGTACACACAAGCAGGACCTGAGATTGCCGTAGCTTCAACTAAAGCTTTTACAACACAACTTATGTGTGTCTATCTTCTAACATGTGCTTTGACAAAAGATGAGAAAGTAAAAGAGAAACTTATGCAGAACCTTGAAGAAATTGGTTCAAAAGCAGAGCTTGTTGTAAATAGACAATCTGAAATCCAGAAATTTGCATCACGTCAGTTCAATAAAACTAAAGTGTTCTACTTTGGTCGTTTGAGTGATTATGCTATATCACTTGAATCTGCCCTCAAGCTAAAAGAAATCAGCTACACTCACTCTGAAGCATTTGCTGCAGGAGAGTTAAAACATGGTCCTATAGCTTTGATTGATGATAAAACATTGGTTGTAGCTACATGCTGCCAACCTTCTTTGTATGATAAAATGGATTCAAACATCAAAGAAGTAAAAGCTCGTGGAGCTAAAACTTTAGCCATTACATTTGAAGGCAATCATGCATTTGATGATGTATCAGATGAAATCTTCTTAATTCCAAAAACAGACCCTTACATTGCACCTATTTTGAGTGTTATCGTAACTCAGCTTTATGCTTATTATTGCTCTGTAAACAGAGGTAATGATCCAGATCATCCAAGAAACTTGGCAAAGAGTGTAACTGTAGAGTAGAATTATTAATAATTAAGTTTTTATTCTTTTATAAGGTACTTCTAAAGTAGATAATCTAATTATATTTATTTTAGAGGTAT
>JBFHKM010000227.1:0-2999 GCA_041595335.1 Sphaerochaetaceae bacterium | reverse complement strand
TTCTTTTGAAGAATCTGATTAAAATAAGGTGTTATATATTGCATGTTATGTAATAACTGCATAAGTATTTTGTTAGTTATTTTATGGTACTATATTTTATAATGTGACAAAGGCACATAAGGGGTTTAACAGATGTCATATGTTTGTTATAATCTAATTAAATTAAAAATTAAAACATAGGAGCAAATATAATGCCAGGAAAATTTATTATTAAAAAGACACCAAAAGAATTCTTCAGATTCTCTCTCGTAGCAGCAAATTCAAGGACCATCCTCACAAGCAAAAATTACACAACACGTGCAACTTGTTTGGCGGGTATTGATACCATCAAAAAAAACTCAGAAATTGAGATTGAAGACAAAACTCTGCAGAAACCTGTTGAGAAAAAATGTCCTAAGTTTGAAGTGTACTTAGATAAAGCAAATCTCTATAGATACAGAATGATTGCTGCAAACGGAATGAATGTAGCTATTTCAGAAGATGGCTATTCCACAAAAAGTGGTTGCATAAATGGTATCAGTGCTATATCAAGAGCTGTTGAAGATGCATCAGTTGATGAATCTCTTTTGGCAAAATAAGCACCACTTAAAACTCGATTTCAGAAATCATCAAGATGTTTTGGCAGATGTTGAACTGTTTCAATTTCAGGTCCTCTAATTATTGATGAAAAATATAGGACCATGTGTGACTGTTTTTAATGACAAAACAGCTGCACCTGGTCCTCAATATTTTGTGGTCAGTTTGATTGATTGAATATAATTAAAAGATCACAACGTTATATTTTTTACTTGTTTGGTTTCATCTTCCTGAGATCATTTATATGTTTTCCCGGAGAGACTTTTGTTGGGCACACCTTGCTGCACAGATAATGCTTATCACAGGCGTCAACTCCATCTTTTTTGAAAGCTCTGTCCTTCAACTTCTCTATTTCTTCTTCATCAGTCTGCTTGCTGATCTCTCTGTTTATAGAAGCTAGAGGGGATGGACCAATGAAATCTGTTTTTACAGGGCAGGCACTTATGCAGGAGCCACATTCAATGCAGTTTTCAAATCTCTCCCATGTAAATATTCCATTTGGTTTCAGAGAGTCCTTATTGATTTCACTCTCTCTTAAATAAGTAGAGCCCTCCATGTTGTTGACCATAGAAGAGATATCTACAACCAAATCTGATATTATCTTGAATGAGCTGAGTGGTTCAATTGTTATTTTATCATCTTCAAATTCATTTAAAAAAGTCATGCATGCAAGTCTCTCTTTATTGTTGATTATGCACGCACATGTTCCACAGGAGCCATGATGACATGAATGTCTGTAAATAAGAGTGGGATCCATTTTTATTCGAATCTCATCCAATGCATCAATTACAGTCAAGGAGCTATCCAAATCAAGAGAGAAATCCATATATTTATCATCCTCTCGTTTTATAGAAATTGAGTAGTTTCTAGTTTGTCTGTCCATTGCTTCCCCCTCTGTAATATTCTCTGTAGTTAGGTAAGATGATCTCTGATGTTCTTCCTTTTATATCAAGTCCAACTTTCTTACATAACATATCAGATACAACCTCACCCATTGCTCTGAGTGTTGTAGCTTTTCCTCCGACAATACTCATCATATTATCAACACCATCAATCTCTTTATGGTCAATTGCAATATAATCTCTGCTTAAATTTCTGACACCTTCTGCTGTATCGTGCTTTCCATACAGAGGTCTAGCTGCTGCCCAAGCTGTATGATATTCAAGTTTTTCAAAGCATGGGAAGATATCTATAGCTGATTTATTTAAGAAATCAATATCCTCTTGAGGCACTCTGTTGATATCAGGATTGTCACTGAGCCACTGTGTTGAACCAATTATGGTCAGCTGTCTTTGAGGAACAACAATATCACCATCACCTGCTTTATGAAGTCGGCTGACAACCATGTTGGAAATTCTTTTCTTTGCAGCAAGCATTGTTCCAGGAGACGGAGTTACAGATAGATCAATACCTGCAAGAGCTGCTATCTTTCCAGCCCATGGACCACCTGCATTTATGAATATATCGCCATGTATGGTCTCTTCTTTATGTGTGATGTGATTGATCAGTGTCAACGATTCTATGTTGCTTGCATTTTTGTTTATTGCAATCACCTCATGGTAAGTTTTGATCTCAGCCTTGTTTGTCTTGAGGGCACCTGCTGCAAAGCTTATTGCAAGTCTCCATGGATCTATTGTTCCATCTGGAACCATGACGGCAGCCTTGATATTTCTGTTCAATTCCTTCTCATATTCAAAAGCAAGAGATGTTGGAATCTCTCTAGCTGGTATGTCTGCATCAAGACAACATTGAATGAAATTATCTTTGTACTGCATATCATCATCGTTCAATGCGACAAACATTCCCATGTTGTATTCAATAGCATTGGGAGCAATCTTTCGTAGTATTGCACTTTCCTTCATGCATTCCTTTGCGATGTTCTTATCTCCCATGGCATATCTGGCACCACAGTGCAGCTGTCCATGATGTCTGCCTGTTGTTCCACTTGTCAATTCACCCTTCTCAATCAAGGTAACCTTGAATCCTCTTAGGCATAAATCATACATGGTAGCAATAGCTGTTCCGCCGCCACCAATAATAACAACATGAGTATTATTATGAGTCATTACTTCTCTCCTTACTGTATTAGGTTAAGTATAACATCAAAAAATAACTAATAATAATAAAATTTAAAAAACTTTTGCAATCAGAATCAAAATCATGAATGTATATATGCATCTATAACTTGTCAGGTAGCAACTTTTGACTGTTTTCAGTGATACAGCCAATCAAAGATCACACTTCAAATGGCTCAATGACTCTCAAATCATTCTGAGCGGTATTTTTCATACGATGAGAGAAAGATTTCAAAGTCAATTCAGGCTCGATGTTATCGACATTCAATCTAGAGAACTTCTCTTTTTCATACCTCACAGAATAAACATATTCGTCTTCAATGTTTCCTGAAGCCTTGTTCACTCTTT
>JBFHKM010000226.1:0-3037 GCA_041595335.1 Sphaerochaetaceae bacterium | reverse complement strand
TGTATTTGTTGGTCCATGCAGTGCTAAAAAACTTGAAGCTTCAAGAAGAACAGTTAAATCAGAAGTTGATTTTGTTATTACATATGAAGAGTTATCTGGTATGTTTGATGGTAAGGGTGTTAAGGTCATTGGAACTGATACATCGCTCAATACAGAAGCAACTGCTGCTGGTAGAGGATTTGCCGTTGGTGGTGGTGTTGCAGGAGCTGTTGCTAGCTTGATTGCAAAAGAACACCCTGAAATGGATCCTATTCCAATCAAGGCTGCTGCAGGCTTGAAAGACTGTAAGATCATGCTTAAAGATGCTATCAAAGGTAAATATGATGGTTATCTATTGGAAGGTATGGGATGTCCTGGTGGATGTGTAGCAGGTGCTGGTTGTATTGTTAAATCAAATACATCAGGTGCTCAAGTTAAGAAAGCTACTGCTTTATCAGAGCTCAAAGATTCGGATGAATCAAAATATTCTGATAAGTTATATCTGATTGAAGGTTTCTCTGACTAGATTAAGTATTTGAATAAATATATGAGGTGGATGGTAATGTTGCAGTTATCATTCACTTTTTTTTATGTATATTTGTGTTATTTTTATAATCTGTTGTTATAATATTTTATTATTGGGTGTATACTGTTTATATCGAGATAATAAAGGATTGAAATAATGGATAAAAATATCTTTGATGAGAGAGTAGACAGTATCTATGATTTGATGACAATGCTTGAATGTGTTTTAGCAGATGACTTTTCTGTTGATAAGTATGATGATTCTTTATCTGAAGAATTGGCACAGACTGTTCAGATAAGTGAGTATTATTTAGCTTTATTTAGAAGTGCAAAAGACTATATAGAAGAGAATAAGATATTAAGCAGAATTGATAATGCTGATATCAGAAAGATACATAGCAACACTCTGAATCTTGTATATAAATCCTTATATTCCATCAAGAATGCTTTCACAATTAAAAATTATGCTTTTGCAATGAGAATAATGAATTACATTTACTCGACAATTGTAAAGTCATATGTTGTTTCAACCAATAAAGATAATGATGGATATCCAATTCTTGAAGATTTCAATAAAGTTAAGAAAGATATAAGCATAGAGCTTGTTGAGAAGGAAAGCGGTAGGAGCATACTCGAGAAGTTCAAGACTTACATGAATCAGGAATTGAATGAAGAATTCAAAAATGATGTTGATTTTGATAAATTCATGAAAGATGATTTGAAATGGGCACATAAATTATTTGCATTCAATGAAGTGGATTTTTTGAATTACGATATCAATGATGAGATGTTGGCATATAAAATTGGCAATGAGATATATCCTGAGATTGGAATGAGTACCAAACCTTATCTTGAATATAATGGTGGTGATTTTTATTTTGATTCTATAAATTCAGCCTGTGATAAATATAATTTCATAAAGGATTACAGACATGATATTGATGAAAATGATCTTCATTCTCTCGAGATTCAGGCCTTTGACACATATCGTCTTATAGCTGATTTGATCAATAATTACATTCAAATACTTCCTTTTGATAAAAAACTGCAACCAAGAATCTTAACAATAACAAATGATATAAAGAGTCTTTTCAATAAGGACCTCAAAATTGATGTAGATAAGGGCTTCATAAAAGAGAGGGAGAGTGAGGCTCCAGCTTTGCTCATAAAGCACAGTGATCCTGTTGCAACCAAAATTCTTATAGGAAAGACAAAGAGTGCAAGCAATAAAGATTTTGAGAAGATAAATAAATATTTTACAACATACAGAGAGAAATTCATCGTCAATAACGATGTATGTCTCAAGAACAAACGTCTTGCAAGAGGTCCTCTTTCTGCTACCAATATGGCAATTAAATATTTAAATCTATTTGAAAGTATAGATCATGCCATGTTCTATCAAAAAGGTGACAAGCTTGCTTCAAAGAAATTCTACAGTGAGATAGTTGGAAAGGAATATGATGATTACATACTGAATAAAAAATATGTATACATAGAGAAAAATAAGGAGAAAAATGCTTATTCTCTCAACACCATCTATCTGAGACGAAAGATAAGGTCATTTTGCAATATATGCAACTCCATAATAATTGATGATGTGGCCAACGCTGTCAGAGAGGGAAAGATGCTCTTCAATTATTCTGTGATATCGACTTACATAAATGCCAAAACATTCAAAGAACTTGTTTCTGACAATCAAGAATGCACTGTCTCCAAAGATTTCTTTGATGAATCCATTAAATTTATGAAGAAACACATAACCTCTTGGAAAGAGAGAACATTGAGCAGTAAGACTGATGAGGGCAGAACTAAATCTGGTATGAAATTGGAAGGAAGTGAGATCTATAAAGATTCTAACTATGAGGTCAAGGAGTTTGCCTTCACTGGAGATGACAGCATCAAGAGTATAAAGGCAATGCAGGAGTACATCAAAAAGACCTACAACTATCACTTCATACTTGCTAATTTTGACCTATATGTTTCAATGTATTTTACAACAAAGACACCTTACTATTATGATAGAGTGATGAGTGATACGGAAAAATCTATAATGATTCTTGATTTTGCAAATCTTCTCTCATCAACACTTGATTTTGATGCAAAGGCTTTTCCTTTTGAAATATCGGACAAATCAAATTTGAAAGGCGCCATAAAATACATGATTGATTCAGATATCGATAGGCTTTTGAATAAAACTGTTTGATCATTTGATGAAAGTGTTTTGAATGAAGTCAAACAGCTGTTTAGGAAAACAGATGTTTGACACTTCTGCCTTTGTATCATTCAGAAATCATATTTCTAGATGTCTTTCTTCAATGTGGAAAGATAACCTTTCTGTTTGAAACCTAATTTCTCATACATTCTTGCAGCATTTGGATTGTCATAGAACAAACATACAGTCTTTCCTCCATTCAATAACTTTTTGCATAGGGCATGAACACATTTTTGCGCATATCCTTTTCTGCGATGATTTTCATCAGTAAAAACACCAATGATCATTGCAAGTTCTTTGGATTCTGCACTTGAACTGGCT
>JBFHKM010000225.1:0-3065 GCA_041595335.1 Sphaerochaetaceae bacterium | reverse complement strand
TAAAATGGATGAATATCTTTTTTTAAAGGTGCTTTGTATAAGTGTATATTTTTTACTATTAATCTAAGAATTAGTGTTTTATAATAAAGGTTAAATAAGTGTGTTCGTAATCTCAAATCGCATTAATATCTTTTGAGATATCTAATATCCTTCAAATCGGAGGACATCAGTATGTCAAAATATACAAAGTCAGAAAAAATTAATTATGTAAATCAATTTCTAAAGGAATACCAGCAAGATAACAAACTCACCTGTGCACAGTTTTCAAGAAGAGTCTTTGGTTTGAATGGACTCTCCTACTTCATAAAGTGGATAAGAAAATATGATACAGATCATATCTTCCCTTTAAAGAGACGTTCTGGTAAAGAAACGATGCAAAGTAAGTTGATAACTCCAGCTCAATCTTCTGCAGCAGGTGGTGATATAGTTGCTATTGGAAAGGCTATAATCCATAAGCCTTCAGTTCCGATAGAAGTAGCACCAATAAAGATAGATATACCAGGGATGACAATAACTCTTGATGCACAATCTGACATCAATCAATTGAAACGTGTGATTATAGCAATCAAGGAGGCAAATTGATGTTGCCGAGCTTTGAGGATTACAGTTGTTTTGTTGTATGTGGTAAAACAGATATGAGATGTGGCATTCATTCTCTTGCACATAAGGTGCAGGATGATTTAGGAAAGGATCTATTCAACAGGTCCATGTTCATCTTCTGTGGAGGCAGTGGCTACAGAACATTGAAGATTCTTACATGGGAGCCAACTGGTTTCTATTTGATTACCAAGCAGGTCATTCCTTCCAGCAGAGGATTCTGCTGGCCAAAGAACAGAACAGATGCAGAGCAGATAACTCAGGATGATCTGGGGCGTCTTCTTATAGGCCAGGATATATGGCGAGCTTTGAATGAAGTGAAAGGAACACCAATACTTTAATGAATGCAATCTCTTATAGTAAATAAATAAAAAGTTTGTTTAAAGAGGTTGCTTTTTATTCACTTATTCAACATTATTCTCTCATGACAAAAGAAGAGTATGAAGCAATTATTGCAGAGAAGAATGCAATTATTGATTCTCAGAAGATTGAACTCAGCATACATAAATCTCTGATTGCAAAACTTGAAAAAGAAAAGCTGGAGTGGATTGAAAAATATAAGATTGCCAATGACAAGAAATTTGGCAGAAAATCTGAAAAGCAGAAACCATCCATTCAAAGGTTTTTAGTAAATGAGCTTGAAGATGGTGCTGAAAGTAAATTCAACAGGACCAAGAGTGGCACAGAAGATCAGACAGCTCAGAAAGTAAAATCTTATATTCGTCATGTAGCTAAAAATAAAATACTTCATCTACCAAAAGAAACCAAGGTTGTAGATATATATCCTGATGAGGATGCGGACCCTCCTGTTTGCACAGAATGTTCATCTTCCATGAAACGTGTTGGAGAGTTGGTTGATATCAAGATTGCATACATACCTGCACATTACTTCATTGTCAAAGTCCATAGACCTGAGTACCGATGTATAAGTTGTGCTCCGATGAAAGGAGAGAACCCTTTAGTTGCAGCATCTCCTGATGGGAATGTCCTTCCTGGGACAATATGTGATCCAAGTTTGCTAGCACTTATAATTGAAAGTCGAATGAAGTTTGGTCTTCCGCTGTATCGTCTTGAGGATGCAATTAAATTACCAGATGGACAGAAACTCTCAAGGCAGCTGCTATCTTCATGGTGTATATTGGCATATCAGCAGTTGATAGGTCTGGAAAAAGCTTTCTTGCGAAGGCTTTACAGATATCCCATGATATCGATAGATGAGACTCCTCTTTTGGTGTTGAACAACACAAAAAGAACAGCTGAAGATAATAAGGTCAAAGCAGAGTTGGACAAACTGGATCCAGAAGATCCTGATTACAAGGAACAATTCAACAGAATAATCAACTCTCACAAAAAATCAATTCACAATGCAATGAATTGCTTCATGATGGTAAGAGCTGCTACTGACAAAGACAGTAGCAGAGGCCTCGTCATGTACACTTTTTCTGAATATCGCAATGATAAAACCATAAAAGATATGATAGGCCCATATGATGGTTTTCTCATGAGTGATGGTCTATCTGGATATGCCAATGCTGTTGAAGATGGCAATTATACACATGGCTGCTGCATGGTCCATGGTGCCAGAAAACCCAAAGCAATACTGGAGAATCATCCAAATAACAAGATAGCTTCAGAATTGGTTGGATTGTATCAAGACATCTTTCATGAGAACAACAACATGAAAAAACTTCGTGTTGATAAAGGACTTTCTGATGAAGAATTCATCAGAATCAGAAAGAATTCACTTGAACCTCTTTTTACAAACCTCAAGCAATGGCTTGATTCTATTGATATGGACAGCATTGCAGATAAAAACACTGCCTCCATAATAAAATATGCAAAAGATAGGTTTGAAAAGTTCAAAACCTTCATGGATTTTGCTTGTGGAGAGATAGACAACTCGTATGCCGAGCGATGTATAAAATCATTCATATTGGGAAGGAAGGCATTTCTTTTCAGCAATACAGTAACAGGAGCCAATGCCAGTGCATTCTATTATTCCATTGTAGAAAGCTGCAAAGCACTGAAAGTAGATCCTTTTCTTTATCTTGTTCATATATTTATGGTCGCTGGCAATGCCAAGACAGAAGAAGATTGGGATAAACTTTTACCAGATGCTGTTGATCTTCAAAGTGCAAAAGATTATATCCACAGGCTATCTTCTGAGGCCAAAATAGATCCAATGAGAACAAAACCTTATGTCCTTCGAGGAACAAAAAGAAAGTAATGTTCTGTCCATTAAAAACAGATATACCACTAATGCAGTTAAATAAAGCCACTTCCCACATCTTTTTTCTATATAATACCGTTTTATCTAACATATCATTAAAGTATCACATAACAAAAATTCAGCAAATAACATTTGAGATTACACTCACACACTTATTATAATATTTCACGAATAATTTATAAGTTTTTCCTCTTTTTTCGCTGTACCAGCAAATGTATTGTAATATACATCATCTGGT
>JBFHKM010000224.1:0-3108 GCA_041595335.1 Sphaerochaetaceae bacterium | reverse complement strand
TATGAATCAAGCTATGGTATCTTCTATCAAGATAGATACAAGCCTTTTGTCCAAACAGGTCTGAGTGCTGTGTTGGCTGCTCTTCTAGGTATGGAATTTGGAGCAAAAGGTATATTTGGGGCAATTGTTTTAAGTGAGCTGTTCACAAGCACATGGATTGAACCTTACATGGTATTCAAACACGGCTTCAAAACAACACAGAAGCTCTACTGGATAGACTACATAAAAAACATGTGCATTGTTGGAGCAACAGCTGCTGTTACCTATTTTGCAGTTCATGCTTTTGAGATGAATGCAATAATGAAGCTTCTTGCAAGCTTTGCAGTGACAACACTCTCCTACTTGATTCTTCTATCAATATTCTTCCCTAAGAATGGAAAATCCATCATAAATTGGGTAACAAAAAAGAATGCAAAAAATCCATCATTCAACAACTGGGTCAACATTGAAGATAACAATGAAAATAAATAGATAGCTGTTTCAACAGACCACAAGACAATTTGTTTCTCAGAACATCGAGTCTGCACTCATATTGCTGTCAACATACGGCATATGGATGCATAATTCTCGATGTTTTTTTTATTCTCACTCAAAGATTGTTCAAGAAAAAGAGATTTAAATAACAAAAATTAGCACATATGACAAACTTTCTCATCTTTTTTCCCAAAAAACCTAAAAATGATACAAAAAAAATGCTATAGTGTTTTAGAAATATTCTTTCTCTGCATTATTTTTTTTAAAATGTTTGTGGTAAGATATTTGTACATCCATATATTTACTGTTCACTCTGACCTTTTATCAGATTAAGACAGTCAAACATTGAGGTTTCGAAAGGAGAATGATTGATGACTGTATCAATTATAATAGTTTTAGCAATTGTAGCTTGTGTATTTATTACCGCTGATGTCATTTCAAGAAAGGTTATTTTTCCTCATCTTAGAACGTTGCAGATGTCAGAAGACATTGTAAAGAATGAAGATGAATGGTGTGATTATGATAAGAAAGATACCGAGGAACTCAATTTCACTTTGAGTGATGGTTATCTCATTCATGGAACTATGGTTTGGAATGATAGAAACAGCAAAAAATTCATAATCCACACTCATGGTTTCAGGTTCACCCGTTATGGTGGAATAAAATATCTCAATACCTTCTTCAATTCTAACTACAATGTCTATCTCTACGATCTGAGATCCCATGGGGAGAATGTAAGAGGCCCTGTTGGAATGGGAGAGACTGAATCAAAAGACCTCTCTGATATAATAAAGCAGTTCAGAGCAAAATTTGGTGATGATATAACTCTTGGCCTTCACGGAGAATCTCTTGGAGCCTTCACGTCTCTTGTCGCACTGAAATATAAGATAAAAGTTGACTTTGTCATTGAAGACTGTGCTTACAGTGATACAATACATGAGCTGAAGTATCAGATGAGCAGACAGCACATGCCTTCCTTCATGTTCAATCTTGTGGTATGGATTGCAAGAACAAAATATAAAATGCACTGGGAAGATTATGATGCAAAAGATATAATAAAGGATTCAGAGCTTCCCATCATGTTCATTCATGGTGATGGAGATATGTTCACTCCTTCTTGGATGGCCAGCTCTCTCTACAATGCCTGCAATATAAAGTACAATAAGAAGCTTCTTTATTTTGAGGGTGCAAAACATGCAAACAGTGAGAAATCGAACCCAAATAAATATATCAGAGAAGTGACAGCATTTATAAAAACAAATGGTTTTTAGGAAGTGATAGATGAAGGGCAAACATAAGAAATTGAAGTTTTTGTTGATTGTATTGATATTATTTCTAATTGGATTGGAAACAATAGCAAGAATCATCATATACCCTCCAAATGTCCCTTCTTTTACAATGTCCTCAAATATCAAAGATCCAAACAACGACTCTCACAATCCACTGTCTTTTGAAGATTTAGATCTAACAATGAAAGACGGATACAGAATCAACGGAACCATGGTATGGGCAGATAAGAACAGCAAGAAATTTGTTATCTACTCTCATGGTTGGACAAACAACAGAAAAAGCGGTCTCAAATACTTAGATCCATATCTAGATAACAATTATAACTTCTACATGTATGATCTTAGAGGCTGTGGTGAGAACTCTCCCTACAAGATCACAATGGGAGAGATGGAAAGCAGCGATTTAATTGAAATAATTGAAGATATCAGGTCTCTTTATGGTGATGATATAAAATTGGCTCTTCATGGAGAATCTCTTGGATCCTTCACTTCAATGATGGTCTTGAAAGATGTTTCAAATATTGAGTTCTGTGTCTCAGATTGTGGTTATTCCAGTATAGAGGATGTGATCACATCCAATATCAAAAAGCATCACATTCCAGGTTTCATATACACCCCCCTATCTCAATACGTAAAAATAAGATTCAAAGAGAACTGGAATGACTTTGATGCAAGAACTTCTCTCTCACAATCAAAAACACCTCTTCTCTTGATGCAGGGCATGCTTGATGAGACAGTTCACCCTTGGATGACTGAAGAGCTGTATGAATCATCCATAGCCTCCATAAAAGAAGTCCATTATTTTGAAGATGCTGCACACATAAGAAGTGAGAGATCAGATCCCACTCGCTATAAAAAGATAATGGTTGATTTCATCAACAAGGTTGAGATGCAGCATTAAGTGATTCAGAAAGTTAAATATTTATGCAAGTATTATACAATTTAAGTTGAACCTAATTGTAACAATTTATCAAAAATGTTATTTTTCTATAATAAAATTTAAATTGGAGATAAATATGAGTTCTTATAAAATAGCAACAAAATGTCTACAGAGTGGATATCAGCCAAAGAATGGCGAGCCTCGTGTACTGCCGATATATCAAAGCACCACTTTCAAATATGATAGCAGTGAAGAGATAGCACAGCTATTTGATCTGACAAAAGCTGGACACATGTACACACGTATTTCAAATCCAACAGTTGAATGTGTTGAGCAGAAGATTGCAGACCTTGAAGGTGGCGTTGGTGCAATGTGCACATCTTCAGGACAGGCAGCTTCCCTTATTTCAGTACTCAATATCTGCAAAGCAGGTGACAATATAGTCTCTCTCATAAGTGTTTATGG
>JBFHKM010000223.1:0-3109 GCA_041595335.1 Sphaerochaetaceae bacterium | reverse complement strand
TCAGAAAATGTATGGCGTCAAGCTGACACATATCATGTTCCAAGAATGGCATTCATCAATAAGATGGACATCTTAGGAGCGGATTTTTATGGAGCAGTAAAGCAAATCAAAACTAAATTAGGTAAGAACGCGATTTGTCTTCAACTTCCAATTGGAAAAGAAGATGATTTTGTTGGAATTATTGATTTATTTGAGATGCAGGCATATATCTATAATGATGACAAAGGTGAAAATATTACTGTAGAATCAATTCCTGAAGATATGAAGGATGAGGCAGAATTATATCACGCTGAACTTATAGAAAAAATCGCTGAATTAGATGAAGACTTAACAATGAAGTATCTTGAAGGTGAAGAGATCACAATAGAAGAACTCAAAGAAACTTTAAGAAAAGCAACTTGTGATTGTTTGGCAATTCCAGTATGTTGTGGATCGGCTTACAAAAACAAAGGTGTTCAAAAACTTCTTGATGCAGTTATTGAATTTATGCCAGCACCAACCGATGTACCATCTATCAAAGGTTTTGATATGGATGGAAATGAAATAGAGAAACATTCCTCAGATGATGAACCATTTGCAGCACTTGCATTTAAAATCATGGCAGATCCATTTGTTGGAAAACTTGCTTTCTTTAGAGTATATTCAGGAACTTGTAGTGCAGGTTCTTATGTATATAATTCTACAAAGCAGAAAAAAGAACGTATTGGTCGTATTTTGCAGATGCATGCAAATAAAAGACAAGAAATTGATAAAGTATATGCTGGAGATATTGCTGCTGCTGTTGGATTTAAGACAACAGGAACGGGAGATACTATTTGTGATGAACAACATCCAGTTATATTAGAGTCAATGGAATTCCCAGAACCTGTTATCGAGCTTGCAATTGAGCCTAAGACAAAAGATGCACAGGGTAAGATGGGTGAAGCATTAGCTAAATTATCAGAAGAAGATCCAACATTTAGAGCTCATACAGATGAGGAAACAGGACAGACAATTATTGCTGGAATGGGTGAACTTCATCTTGAAATTATTGTTGATAGACTCCTTCGTGAATTTAAGGTTGAAGCTAACGTTGGAGCACCACAGGTTGCTTACAAAGAGACAATTACTGATATGGTAGATGTTGATAGTAAGTATGCAAAACAATCAGGTGGACGTGGACAATACGGACATTGTAAAGTTAAGTTTGAACCTATGGATGCCAATGGAGAGAAAACATTTGAATTTGTATCCACTGTAACTGGAGGATCTATTCCAAAAGAATATATTCCATCAATTGGAGCTGGTATTGAAGAAGCAACAAAAGCAGGAATATTAGCAGGATTCCCTGTACTTGGAATTCGTGCAAATGTATATGACGGATCTTATCATGATGTTGATTCATCAGAGATGGCATTCCATATTGCTGGTTCCCTTGCATTTAAGGAAGCTATGCATAAAGCAAAATCATGCATTATTGAACCGATTATGAAGGTTGAAGTTACAATGCCTGAGGAGTATATGGGAGACGTTATTGGTGATATTAATTCACGTAGAGGACGTATTGAAGGTATGGAAGATATTGGTGGAGGTAAGATGGTTAAAGCATTTGTACCACTTGCTGAAATGTTTGGATATTCAACAGATCTTCGTTCTAAAACTCAGGGACGTGGAAATTACTCAATGTTTTTTGATAAATATGAGCAGGTTCCAAAAAGTGTTCAAGAGAAAATTATTACTAGTAGGACAAAATAATTATTGAAAATATTTCTAGTTTGAAATATAATAATTAAATCGAATAATTTGCCCAGAATGGGATATTTTAAGGAGGATTTTAAAAATGGCTAAAGTTAAATTTGAAAGAAATAAGCCACATTGTAATATTGGTACAATTGGTCACGTAGATCATGGTAAAACAACACTTACAGCTGCAATTACTAAAACTCTTAATTCAAGATTAGGAACAGGAAGTGCTGTAGCGTTTGATATGATCGATAAGGCTCCAGAAGAAAGAGAAAGAGGTATTACTATCTCTACAGCTCATGTTGAGTATGAAACTGAAAACAGACATTATGCTCACGTTGATTGCCCAGGCCATGCTGATTATGTAAAGAATATGATCACTGGTGCTGCACAGATGGATGGTGCTATTCTTGTTGTTGCTGCAACTGATGGTGTTATGGCTCAGACAAAAGAACATATCTTACTTGCTCGTCAGGTTGGTGTTCCTAATATCGTAGTATTCCTTAACAAATGTGATATGGTTGATGATCCAGAACTTATTGAATTAGTTGAGATGGAAGTTTCAGAACAACTTGAAGAATATGGATTTACTGATTGTCCTATTATTCAAGGTTCAGCACTTAAAGCACTTGAAGATCCTTCTTCAGAGTGGGGAGATAAGATTCTTGAGCTTATGAAATCTGTTGATGAATATTTCCCAAATCCAGAAAGAGATACAGACAAACCTTTCCTTATGCCAGTAGAGGATGTATTTACAATCACAGGTCGTGGTACAGTTGCTACAGGTAGAGTAGAAAGAGGAACACTTCATATTGCTGATGAACTTGAAATTCTTGGAGTGCACGAAGATATTATGAAAACAGTTGTAACTGGTATCGAGATGTTCCGTAAACAACTTGATGAGGCTATGGCTGGAGATAATATTGGAGCTCTTCTTCGTGGTGTTAACCGTGAACAAATCGTTCGTGGACAGGTTATTGCAAAACCAGGAACAGTTAAATGCCATAAGAAATTTACAGCTCAGGTTTATGTTTTGACAAAAGAAGAAGGTGGACGTCATACTCCATTCTTTAATAACTATCGTCCACAGTTCTATTTCAGAACAACAGACGTAACAGGTGTTTGTGATCTTCCAGCTGGAACAGAAATGTGTATGCCAGGAGATAACATTGAAATGACAATTGAACTTATCCATCCAATCGCTATGGAGCAAGGTTTAACTTTCGCTATTCGTGAAGGTGGACGTACTGTTGGATCAGGAAGAGTTGCAACAGTTATCGCATAATCTGTAATAAATATAATAAAATAAGGGCTTTCGAGGATATCCTCGGAAGCCTTTTTGATATAAAATTTTTAATAATATATAAAAGAAACATTAATAGTATAC
>JBFHKM010000222.1:0-3123 GCA_041595335.1 Sphaerochaetaceae bacterium | reverse complement strand
AATTATATAAAATCACATTGAAATCAAAACAGTCTGCAATACAAATTGCAGACTGTTTTGATCACTTAATATTAATTCATATTTGGTCCCGGAGGTCCATCCATAGTTCCCATAGCTTCAATCAATTGGTCTAAAGTGATACCCAGTTTCTTTGCAATAGCTGCAAAATCAGGCTGACTGCCTGGAACAGGATCACCAAAGGCTGTCATCAAAGCATCAACAGATATTCCCAGTTTCTTTGCTATTGCATCGAAATCAGGACCAGGTTGTTGACTGTTTGGACCTGGTGCACCCTGCATGTTTTCAGAAGTAGGTCCATCGGGATGTCCCTGTTTTGCATCTTTTGAATCTGCAGATGCTGGTCCTCTTTTACCAGAAACAATTCCTCCAGTATCACCATCAGGGAAGCTCACAACGCGGTCAGCTTTGACGGTTGAAGGATCTCCTTCAGGAGTCTCAATCACATCTCCTCCACGAACAAGGCGAACATAGTTGTAATATCTCTCACCATCAGGACCATCTGCACCATCTACGTGTTTGGTATCAAATCTGACAGCACCTGAACCATGTAAATCTTGACCGTCCGTACCTACAGCATAACCGAAAGCTACATACCAAGCATACCAGTAACCATCCTCATCTTTTGGGTCGATATAAGGATTGGATGTGCTTGTCCAGAAATAAGGATAATCATCATTGCCTGCTTCATTGACTATCTTGGTTATATTGAACACTGAAGTATCAATTGATGGAAAGACTCCTGAGTAATCAACTATACTCTGCAATTCTTTGACATTTGGAAGTCTCCAATCATCATAGCCTGCATATTCAGAGTTCTCAGCATAGGATAGAGCTTCTTCCCAGTTCATTGCCTCACCACTGTCGTCTTGAGCCCACATCAGGCCAGTTGCTTCATCAGTGACAGTTTTATCGTTGTTGTCTTGGAAGTTGTTTGTTCCATATTCTTTGCCACTCACACATCTTACAAATCTCTTACCATCCATAGCTTTTATGTGACCTGTCCAATCATTGACAACAAATGCTATATTCTTCTTGGCTTCATCTGTATCAACTAGATAGTAGTTGCTTGACCATGAATGCTGTTGAGCTCCTTGGCTGCCATCCCCAACAAGATGGAAGTAGTCGGTATCTAACCAAGGCCATCCCTGAGAGAAGTCTCTTATTGACCAGAGCTCTTTGACAGTTGGAACTCTCCAATCTGTTATTCCTCCAGTTGTAAGGGACTGTGCATATGCTTCAGCATCAGACCAAAGCATGGAATAATCAGATAGTTCCTGAGTCCAAATCAAGCCAGTAACATTATCGGTTACAGTTCCATCTCCATTATCAGTGTAGCTTGGAACATTTCCTGTATATTGTGCATCTTGCCCATAAAAAGCCTCTCCTTTTTCTGGAGCTTCTATCTGTTGAGAGTTGTCGTAACACAATCCTTGGTTGGTATCAACAAGTGGATATGTAAGTCCAGATGAATCACTGTCACCTATTGCGACTGTCTCTTTAATATCTTCAGTTTTGGTTTTGCAGCTGATTAAATTCAAACTCAATAGGGCTGTCAATCCAAATACAAGAACTTTAATTTTTTTGTTCATTGTTGTCTCCTTCTAAATTGAATTCAACTTTTATGATAGTTAGCTAAAGTGAAGTCTGTGTGATGATATATAAATTTTAAACAGAAATTTTTTAATATGGAGCTAGACTATCATTTAAAGTATGATTTTCTAGCTCCGCTTTTGTAAATTTAATAAGTGTTTGTTTCTCTAAAGATTAATTTCTGCTTTGAACATCTTTGATCTTTTGATCCAATATCTCACCATCTTTGATTATCATGGCTCTTCTCAACTCAGAACTGTATTCTCCTGTAATTAATTGCTCAATATAAGGATAGATGATTCCTGAATTGTTTGTTGTGAATGTCTTATAAAAAATAGCTGGTGTGTGGTCTACTGCATAATGCATGATTCCATCTACAAAGTAGGTTGGATTTTCAATGGTGGTTGGAACCGTTGTTTCAATTGCTCCTTTTCTATCGCAGCTCACATCAATGATCAAAGAATGTCTTTTCATTCTCTTCAGATCATCTCGTGTAATTATGTGATCTCGTCTTTTTAAATCCCAGCTTATGCAGTTAACAATTACATCATATTTTCCCAATTCTTGTATGAAAAGTTTTTCAGTTCTTCTCTTGTACTGCATAACTTTAGCACCAAACATATTGAGGGCTTTGATTGCTCCTCGTGCAGTATTTCCGTTACCAATTACAGCAACAGTGGTTTCATATGGCATCTTTCCGTAACATTGAAAACCATTTAGAATTGCAGCTTCTCCTGCCAATTCGTTGTTCTGCCAGAAAATATCTCTACCATTTTTTCGCATATCTTCCCAAGCAAACGCAGAAATTTTGTTTTTTACCAATAGGTCTGTAAGAGGTCTGTTTTGAGTTGCATGAACCCATCCAAATATAGTCTGTCCCTCATGTAATCTATCTAAGTAAGTTGCATCTCCAATTTTTGGATCGCATAAAACATCCTTTGTTAAAAGTTCATCGAAAGAGCAAATATGGCAGCCTAAATCGATATATTCCTGATCCTCTATTCCAAGAACCTTGCCGTATCCTTCTTGGAAGTAAAGCTGTTCAGGATTCTTTATCATCTTGATATGCTTCAGTTCAATTGCTCGTCTTTTCTCGTTTTCTTTTGTACTTATTAAAAATCCAATAGTATTCATGTAATTCTCCTTAAAAAGCTAACATCATTAAGATGCCAACTGATCAATTTGTCGTAAATCAACAGTCAGGACCATTGATTTGAACTGCAGTTAGTCTTTAGGTCAACTGCATCTACCCAGAAAAAAGAAATAGCTTCTCCCTTTTTAACCTTAGGATTAATGTTTTATAGTCTCTCACTATGCAATTAGATATTTAAAGTTGCCTAACTCCCTGCAGGTTCCTTGTTTGTATATAATTGCTAGAACCCAGTATCTCAATGGCATTCTTTTGGGAATTGTTTTGAAAGAATCCATTTTGTAGCGATACGGGGCTTTGGTTGCATTATTAGAAAAGTCATATGGCAAATAATAATTACCAATCTGTGATGGAAATGGTTT
>JBFHKM010000221.1:0-3206 GCA_041595335.1 Sphaerochaetaceae bacterium | reverse complement strand
TGCTCCATCACAGACAAACACACAAGATCAAGGACACAGCTCTCCAGATATGGTTACCTCAGGAGATGCAGAATCAACAAGAAATGGAGCTGGTATTGTCATTTGGGGAGTTAGTGCTACAATCAAGAACACAACAATAAGAAACTGTTTTGCTGATAAAGGTGGTGGTATCTACATAAATGTAACAAGTGAATTATCACAGCAGCCTCTTCTTTACAATGTAACAGTTGAAAATTGCTCATCCTCAAGCAGAGGTGGTGGTATTTCAATCGACATGAGAAGCAATCCTACATTTATCGACTGCAGCTTCATAGATAACTACTGTGGTGGAAAAGGTGGCGGTGTCTACAATGACTTTGGTTGCAGTCCACGTTTCTTTAACTGCCTGTTTGTAGGCAACAATTCTGAAATGGCTGGTGGTATTGGTAATGATGGAGTTTCAAACTCAATACTCTACAACTGTACATTTACAGAAAATGAATCATCAGAACAGGGAGCTGCAGTCTATCAAGGAACAGGTCCATTCAATGATCCAATCATAATAAACTCTGTAATTTCAGGTAACATCAGTGAGAATGGTCAAGCTTCAATATTCAACTGGAATGAATCCAACACAGCAGTTTATAACAGTGTTGTTGAAGGTGGATACAACGGAACAGGTGATGGTGTGATTGATGGTGTTGCACAGTTCGATAGCAATTACAATTGTACAAACTACAGCCTTGGTTACAGCAGTGATGATTATGCAAAAAGAACAACTGCAGAGATCTCACAGATTGTTGCTAAATTATACAGCGTTGAAAATACAGAAGCTCCAGTATCACTGGATACATCAAATTACAGCTCAGCAGTAGCTCAAAACAATGTTCTATATGTAGCATTGGATGGAGCTGGTGATGGTTCAAGTTATAGCAATGCTCTATCAAGCATTCAAGATGCCATTGATATGGCCAATAACTATTATCTTGAAACAGGAAGATCTGTTACCATAAATATTGAAGATGGAATATACACTCCAGGAAATGAAAGATCCGATTCATTCATTCTTAAAGCTGGTGCAAATCTTGTAGGTCAATCTGAATCTGGTACCATCTTATCTGGTGAGATTGGAACATCTGATGCAGCTGATAATACTTATCACGTTGTGATTGGATCTGACAACTCAAGCTTGAGAGATCTAACAATTTCAGGTGGATATGCAGATGCAAATGGCGGCGAGGTATATGACAGACTCGGTGGTGGACTTCTTAACTATGCAGCAGGAAACAGAGTGATACCTACTTATGAACCTACTCTTGGATTTGATACAGTGCTGAACAATGTAACATTCTCTGATAACTATGCAGAATGTGGTGGTGCAGTTTACACCTACCATGGTGGAAATCCAACATTCAATGAATGCACATTCACTGACAATGAAGCTCTTTATGGTGCAGCTACAATGGAAGTTGGAGGTTGCGCAGCAATCTACACAGATTGTACCTTCACTGATAACAGTGCATCTTACACAGGTGGAGCAACATTTGTTGACTATGGCTCATTGACAAGTTATTACAGCTGTGAGTTCTCAGGTAACAGTGCAGAGAGCTGTGGCGGTGCAACATATGTAATCGATAGAGCATCTCAGAGTATCAAAAATGATACAAATTTCTCAAGTTTGATTGATTCATCTTGGAGCAACGATTCAGATATATTCTCAACTGCTTACTTTAAAAACTGTACTTTTGAAAACAACAGTGCAAATAAAGGCTCTGATTTATATGCCTTTGAAGGCAGCTATATCAAGCTTGTGAATACAGATGTTTCAAAATCAAATCTATCAATAAGTGCAGAGAGTCACTTGATTGAAACTTCAAAATAAACATAAATTTAGATTTCAACTTTAACCTTAGCCACCTCTTTTTTGAGGTGGCTATCTTTATTTATGCCAACAAATTCAATCAAATCAGAGATTAATAATTAAAAATATCAAATTTACCATATTATCTATTGATTGCAGCGATATATGTATTAAACTGTATTCAATACTACTAAATGGAGATTCTTATGATATTTTACTTTTCAGCAACAGGTAATTCCAAATACGTTGCCTCTCGAATTTCAAAAGCAACTGGAGATGAGATAATTGCAATTGATCATTGTTTGAAAGAAAACAACCTGACTTTTAAAGCAGCAGATAATGAGAATATAGGGATCATAGTTCCCTCTTATTCAAGTGAACTGCCCATCATTGTTGATGAGTTTTTGGAGAAAGTGAATCTAACAAGAGATGGAAGTGGCTACAACTTTGCTGTTGTTACCTTTGGTATGAATGCTGGAGCTACTGATTTCTGTTTGAAAAAAGCAATGAATAAGAAAGCTCTTTCCTTAGATGGTATTTTTTCTGTGAGATTTCCTGATACCTACTCTCCAATATTTGATGTGAGTGATAAAAAGATGGTCAAAAAAAGACTTGATGAAGCAGAACCTGTAATAGATGATATAATCAATAAGATCAAAAGCACAAGCAAAGGTAATTTTATTACAAAAAATGCTCCTCATGGTATATCATCTCTCATTCATAAATTCATGTATGAAAACAAGAGAAAAACAAAGAAGTTCACAGTTGATGATTCATGCATTGGATGCAAGCTATGTGCCCAAAAGTGTCCTGTTGATGCAATTGAGATGCAGAACAACAGACCTGTATGGGTCAAAGAACAGTGTGTACTTTGCTTTGGTTGTCTTCATCGCTGTCCTCAACATGCAATCCAATATGGTGATACAAAAAAACATGGACAATATGTAAATCCCAACATCACAATATAGATTCAATTACAGAGCTGCACCAGAAGAAAGTCATCGGTGCAGCATCACTTAAAAGGCAGTATATACATCAAGATTGTTGCAACCACACCAAGCCAAATTCTTATATACAAAGCTCACCTTCAAGGTAAGATAGATTAAAAAAAACAATATTAGAATCAATCAATATATCATCTACAATAAAACTAATGAATTAAAACACCTCTCAAACAGCAAGAAGTTCTATTTCATGGAGCAAAATTTACATGATATCAAATAAAAATAAAAGCTTAACCCTCAACAAATTATCAATATATTTTTGTCAAATATTTATATATAATTTCTATATAGGTTATAAATTTCTTCAATATTTTATTTTTCATTTTAATTCTCATTCAATCATTGACACGATTAAAAAAACT
>JBFHKM010000220.1:0-3257 GCA_041595335.1 Sphaerochaetaceae bacterium | reverse complement strand
TAATTGATGAAAGTATGGGGGGAATTTATTACATGCTTAAAACATTATCAAAAGATCAAGTTGAAATTGATGTCGATTTGAAGAACAAGGAAGATGTATTGAACTGCATAGCCGCAGCTGCAAAGAAAAATGCACTTTTAGCAGGACACACTCAAGAAGAGATAAAAGAAAAATTATGCATGAGGGAGCAACTGTCCTCTACAGGTCTTGATAACAAAGTGGCCATCCCACACTGCTCATTTCCCAATATGGGTGGATTTGTTGTTGGTCTTGTGAGAACAAAAGAGCCAATCGATTTTGGTGCCCTTGACGGAAACAAATCACAGCTGTTCATATTCATAATTGGATCAGATGTTCAAAGAAATCGTCACATAAAAATATTATCTTCAATCTCCCAGGCTCTCATACAGAAGAACATGTACAAGATGCTGTTTGATGCAAAAAATGAGGATGAAGTTGTCAGAATCTTCAATTCAGAGATAGATCTCAGTGAGGAGGACCTGCAGAGTGATAACAAATCACGCATAACAGTGACTGTTCAAAATGAAGCCTACTTTGATGAGATTCTACACATGTTGAGTGGCGAGGTTGATGGCTCTCTTGTTGTCTATGAAACAGAGAGTGCTTCAAAATATCTTCATAAGATACCACTTCTTGCATCTTTTTGGGGTGTCAGTGAGAACTACTACTGCAGAGTCATCACCATTGTTGTGAGACAAGTCTCAGTGAGCTCAATCATAAGAAAGATCAAGGAGATAGTTCCTGACATTGAAAGAGGCTGTGGGATATCATTGACAGTAACAGATCTCTCATATTCAATTGGTTCACTTGATTATTGATACATCAACATACAAAGCACTCCAGCTGGAGTGCTTTGTTTCATATGATCACATCAAGAGATCCTTCATCGTATTTATATCTGAGATAGCATTTTCATCATCATCGTCCAACGTGAACTCAAGAAGATAGGGAACATCCAGATCAATGTGTTTTATATATTCTTTCCATCTGTTTTTACCCTCACTCATCAAAAATCTTGTATTCTTTCCTTTCCAGTTGAAGAAGTGAATTGTCTTTATGTACGGACGGAGCATCTCAATCTCTTCATACTTCTCTCTCTCTTCAATTTCAGGATTTGGCTGCCAGTATGTGAACACATTATCTCTATCAACAGAAGAGAGAAGATCTGCTGCACTCTCTTTAGTATCAGTCAATGTGTTTCTGTGATATTCAAAACATAGCTCAATGCTGTGCTCTGCAGCTCTATCAGATATCTTCTGGCATTCCTCAACAAGAGAGATTCTCTCCTGTTTCGATATGGTTGAAGATGATTTGCTTCCTGCCCAAATTCTCATTCTGTGGCATCTCATTGCAACGCATGAATCAAGATAATCATCAAAATTCATGTTCTTTCCCAAAACATAATATGTTCCATAGGAACATATGTTTATACCAGAGCTCTCACACAGTTTTGCAGCATTTTCAGCTGCAACGGTGTCTGATGGTAACACATGAAAGTCTGAACCCCATTCAATGCAATCAACATTGGCTCTTTTAGCAAATTCAACAACCCTCTCAACACTTTTATTTCTGAATGTAATGGATGTTATTCCAATCATATGCCTCTCCTATGCCATTTTCTCAAGGTCTTTCAATTTAACTTCCCATCTGCACTTCTCATTTTTAAGCACCCTATGATATTCATCTTCCATGTATTGTCCCATTCTAGCGATCTCATTGGTATGAGATCCTGCAATATGAGGTGTGATTATTATATTCTCAACATTGAAGATATCATCACTTACATCCCTATTTTCATCAGGATCCAGAACATCAATGAGAGCTACAAGAGTTTTGTTCTCCCTCATTGCTCTCTTTAGTCCCTCTTCATCTACAATTGTACCACGAGCAGTATTTATGAATGTTGTGTAATCTCTCATCTTTGAAAGATGCTCATACTTGATCAGACCATTTGTTCTCTCATTCTTTGCAATATGATTTGATATTGTCTGACATTCTTCAAACACAGTGTTCAATTCAACTTTTTTGACACCCATCTCTTTTGCTCTCTCGTTTGATAAGAATGGATCATATACAAGTATCTCAAAATCAAAGGACTCAAGCATTTCAATTATCATAGACCCAATCATACCACATCCAAGAATACCAACTTTTGTTCTGAAGTTCCCTGGATATTTATTTACAACCTCAAGAGCCTCTGCTCTTCCTCTCTCTCTGTAGAGATTCTGCAGTTTGAAGAAACCTTTGTTGGCCAAAATTATCTGCGATACAGTATATTCTGCAACAGGAATGGCGTTTGCGCCCCAGGCACTGAACACTCTGACTCCACAGTTCAGAAATGGACGAGCAAAATACTGAACGGAGCCAGCTCCGTAGAACACGCACTTGAGAGATGGAAAATATCTCTTTATCTCACTCTCATTGAACTGAGCCATTCCCCAAGTTGAGAAGATGTACTCAACATCATCATACACAATATTTTCATCAATCACCTCATCGTATGTCCTGTAAACTCCATCATTCAAGATAGAATCATCATAGACACTCTCAAGTGTTTCATAGCTTCTTCCAAACAAAAGATATTTCATATATCCCCCTTATTTCAATTTCTCTCTGTACTCAGCCCAAACAGTTTCAAACCAATCATCTTCTTTATCAAAGTGTTTTATATCCTCAAACCTCGATGATCCAATCTCACTTACAATCCTTCTGTTTGGATTGAAATTCCTCATCTTGATGACATCGCTATCTTTTAAGGTTATTGCCCCTCCATAGGAGCCGATGTTCTCTCCTGCAAATATCATAGCAGATAGCACATATTTCATGCTGCATAGAGTATCATAGTAGCAGAAGATATCACTGAGCATCTTGCAGCTATCAAGGGATGCCAGATCAAAGTAATCATCAAGACAATCACAGATATCACTTGAGAGACTTCTCATCTCATCAAGGTCTCTCAAGAAAGCTGCACCATCGCTCATCCTGCTTTCAAAAGATTCCACAGTTCTCTTTATATCAAAAGGAGCATCTCTTTTTGATATATTCAATATCAATTCATCAAAATCTTCCAATGCAGATTCATCAACATTTGAGATCTCATCAGAATCCTCTCTCTCTCTCATGCATATGCTCTCTGCAGCCCTCAAAGATCCAACCTGAGTTGAATTCAGGGCACTTCCTCCAGGTCTGTATGCACCAAAGGTTCCAGATGCCTCACCAACAACATAGAGATTTTT
>JBFHKM010000219.1:0-3299 GCA_041595335.1 Sphaerochaetaceae bacterium | reverse complement strand
GTTCAAATTGAATTAAAAAATATCAGTGAAGAATTCAGACAGGCCTCTTTAAAAGATACACTGACAGAAACAAAGAACAGAAGAGCTTTGAATCAAGATAGTTACTTATTCTGCAATGAAAACTGCTTCTTCTTATTTACAGACATTGATCATTTCAAAAATGTTAATGATTCTTATGGTCATCAAAATGGCGATTTGGTTATTAAATACTATGCAAACAAACTTTGCGATTATTTTGGTAAGGAAAATGTTTATAGATTTGGCGGTGATGAATTTATGGTAGTTGTTCCAGGTATGAACAAAAAGGACTCTGATAAAGCTTTGAAGTCTCTGCAAGATTCTTTGAAAGACGTTGTTTTTGATAATGAAAGTCATTCCTTCTCTGTAAGTGGTGGATATCTATTCAACCGTCTTGGAAGTAAGAATTTAACTTTCAAACTTGAAGATATTTTAAGAAAATTGGACCATGCCTTATATGAAGTTAAAAACAATGGTAGAGGTTATTTTATTCAAGCTTAATTTATAAAACCCTCTTTTTACTATCAAGAACTTATGATTTCTGGCCTCTGTTAACTTTTAGAAAAGCAGCAGCTGATAAATTGTAAGTTCTTCTTTATCTACAGATGGTACTAGGCATCTGACTGATTATAAATTGTGATATATATGCCTTATTCATTGTAACTGCAGCCATCGATTCTCATCATTCGTCCTCTTTGCCATCTTTAAGCGATACACAGTAAAATACAATCTCATTAGCTATAAATTATAGCTTAGATGTTGCTTGAAATTACCACCCCAATATTGAGCTCAATTAAGAAAACAGATGAAGCCTAACTTTTTTATTAAGTCAGGCTTCATCATTTGTTTTATAAGTCTAAATGGTTGCTATAATTTTTGAATAATACTTAATTACTTGATTTCATTGATATCAACAAGATTCATCAATTTCTCATAAGTTCCAGAATTATTCACTTCAAGCAACTCTGGATAATTTTCGTTCAAGTCTTCTAGTTTAGGGATATCCCAACTGGTGATATACGGATGGTCTAGATTGTTGACCAAAAAGTCCTGGTGGTATTCTTCTGCAGGATAGAAGGCTTTGAGTTCAGTCACTCTTGTTACGATTTCATCGTCGAAAAGTTCTGCTTCAGTTAGCTCTGATATATACTGCTGTGCATCTTTTTTCTGCTCTTCATCAGTGTAGAAGATTGCAGATCTGTACTGTCTACCATAATCAGGTCCCTGATAATTAAGTTGAGTTGAATCATGTGCAACTGTGAAGAAAACCTTCAGCAATGTATTGTAGTCAATTAGTTGTGGATCATAAATTATTCTAACTGCCTCTGCATGATTTGTCTTTCCTGATGAAACATCAGAATAATTTGCAGTCTCTTCACTTCCACCAGAGTAACCTGATTCTACATAAAGTACTCCATAAAGTTGCTCAAACACTGCCTCTACGCCCCAGAAACAACCACCAGCAAAAACTGCTGTGTTGAATTTATCACTTGAATAGGATTCTGCCAATTCAGGAAGTTCCTCACGAATAACAAGTCGCTCTTGTTCATCATTGAATAGATATAGGAAATCACCATACCCTTCTTTCATCAAATCTTCCTTAGGTATGAATCTAAGTGATGCTGAATTGATGCAGTATCTAAGTCCTGTTGGATCTGGTCCATCTGAAAAGACATGACCAAGATGGGATTCACTGAAATGACTTACAACTTCAGTTCTTTTTATACCATAGGAAGTGTCTATAACTTCATCGATATTTCCTGAGGATAACGGTTTTGTGAAACTTGGCCATCCTGTTCCTGATTTGAATTTATCAGTGGAACTGAATAGAGGCTCTCCAGATATGAGGTCTACATAGATTCCCTCTTCTTTACTGTCCCAGAACTCATTCTGAAATGCTGGTTCTGTTCCTTCTTCCTGTGTTACTTCATATTGCATTGCAGAGAGATTCTCACGCAGCTGTTCATCCGAAGGCTTCACCCATGTTCCATCTTCATGGCCAGGTGGAAGCATTGCTTCAGTATCTTCTATATATATTTTGGCTACTTTTTCACTCTCTTCCTTGTTTCCACGTGATATCAAAATCAATGGCGTAAAAATCAGGATTACTATTACGATAAGTAAAAGTCTTAATTGACGATCTTTCATATTATTTACTCCAGTAGACTTTTGTACTGCAGACAGAGAGTCTGTCTGCAGGTTATTGATTGAATAAGTATTGTGTTTATCAATTTATCCAAATGTGAATGTGAAAAGTCTCACGTGACCTGAAATCTTAAGTTTCAGTAATTTTTCGTAAGAGTCGTCGAAGCTTGATAGATGGTAAAGTCTACTACTGTTGGGTTTTAATTCGCCATTTATTACATCTGCTGTGTCTTCTGGGATCTTCCCATTTATTTCAACGGAAATGAAGCTACCTTCATTTATAGGTTCTATTACTATGAAAATATCCTTTCCTTCGAATAGAAGTTCCAATTCACCATCTCCATCAATTTCGATAAAATCATTTCTGATTATCCATTCTCCATCGAGAGACCACTCTCCAGGTTCAAGATATTCTTTCTTTTCAAAGGATGTGAGTGTATCTTTTTCAAAATTACCCTCAGAAGCAAAATTCTTCGCTCTTGTGTATCCCAGATAGATTTCTGGAGTTCTTTTGCTCAAACCTTCATCTGATACCTCTATAGTACCTGAACTTTCAAGCTCTGCTCCATTCTCTTTAAGAAGATCCCTTATTACCTGTTCAGCTTCCTCATATGCACCCTCACCGAAATGGAAGTATCTTATCTCTCCATTGCCATCAATGAAGAATTGAGCTGGCCAGTAACGGTTATTGTAGGCATTCCATTGTGAGAAATCATTATCAAGAACAACAGGCCAGGTTATATTCAATTCTTCAATTGCCTTTCTGACATTGTCCTCATTTCTTTCGAAAGGAAATTCGGGAGAATGAACACCAATTATCTGCAAACCATCTTTTTCATATTTTTCATACAGTTCTCTTAAGTGAGGAATTGTTCTCACACAGTTGATGCAGCTGTAAGTCCAAAAATCAACAAGCACTACTTTGCCTTTTAAATTATCCATAGAAAAAATCTGATCTGTATTCAACCAAGGACCATTTGCAATTAGTTCTGGGGCCTCCCCATAATTTGAGATTTCTGTTGAATCTGGTGCTATAGACCAATTAAAACCATCAATCTCTCCATTATTGCTATCTCGATCATTCAAAGCCTTCTGTACCAATTCGCCTTGTTCAAAGCCTGTTAGGCCTGTTCCAT
>JBFHKM010000218.1:0-3335 GCA_041595335.1 Sphaerochaetaceae bacterium | reverse complement strand
GAGCAGAAAAACCGACAATAGTTTTTGAAGCAAACAAACTCAATGAAGCTAATGAAAGCAAAAGAATCAATATCAGACTTTTATTATTTCTCATCATATACGTCCTTCTCAAGTTGCTTAGCTATGACCTCATACATCTGCTTTGGTACAATAGGTTTTGCAATGTGAGCGTTCATTCCAGCTTGAATTGTTTGCTCGATATCCTCTTTCATTGCGTTGGCACTCAAAGCGATTATAGGAATTGATTTGGAATCTTCTCTTCCACTTTCTCTGATTGCTTTGGTAGCTTCAAGTCCATTCATGACAGGCATTCTTACATCCATAAGTATGAAATCATAGGTATAAGGAGATCTATCTAAGTAAATATCAAGACCAATCTTACCATCCTTAGCTCCATCAACTTCTATATTTTTCTTATTGAGAAGTTTGGTTGTGATCATTTCATTTATTGCAATATCTTCAAACAGAAGAGCTCTCTTTCCTGCAAGAATTGAATCTATTTCACTCATATCCTGATTCATATCTGAAGCCTCTTTTCCAATTGCAAATGGTATGGTCACATGAAATTGTGTACCAACTCCTAAAGTGGAATCAACATCAATGACACCTCCCATAGGATCAACCAATCCCTTAACAATAGACAGTCCCAATCCAGTTCCGCCTTCGTGTGAGGAGAGTTTGGATTCTTCCTGGGTGAATGGAGAGAATATTTTTGGAAGGAATTCTTTGGATATACCAACACCATTATCACATATATCGAAAGTAACAAATAAGATATCACCCTCTTCAGCATCCCCTAAGACACCTTTTTCATAAAGCTCTTTATTGTTTCCATCTTTTTCAACAGTATCTTTTTTATAACTGATATCAACAGTGACCTCACCACGACTTGGTGTGTATTTCACGGCATTGTTGATTATGTTTATAAGAATCTGTTCCACTCTCATTCTATCGAAGTAAAGAGTGCTGTAATCATTGCTTACATTGTCATTCATTTTGAGAATTATCTGCTTGGCTCTTGCTCTTGAAGATACAATTGTGAAGATACCATCAATCAGTTTCTTAAAATCAACATTTGATCTGTTTAACTCTATCTCACCCCAATTCAATCTTTGCATGCTCAAAACATCATTGACCAATGATAATAGATAGTTTCCACTCTCACCAATCTGCTCAAAATATTTATGATTTTTATCATTCTCTTCTTCATTTTCGCCCAACAGAGACAGACCTATTATTGTGTTCATAGGAGTTCTCATATCGTGACTCATTTTAGCAATGAAGTCATTTTTGGCGTTGTTTGCTTTCTGCTCATTTAACAGAGCATCTTCTAACTGTTTGTTGTAATCTTTTGCAACTCTCTCTTGCTTTACTTTGTTTCTGAAATTGATGATGGTTATAGCAAAAAGAAATAGAATTGCGATGATCATCAAAATAGCGAGAGGATTGCTGTAAACAAATCTTTTAATGGAGTGACTCTCATCCTTATATTGGAGCATGTAGGCATTTACAATACCATTCATTTGATTGACATCTGTTGAATAGATTGTTTTGTTCAATATTGAAAACAGTGCAGGATTGCGTGTGTTTTTGACTCCTATTGATAATCGAATTGGAGGTGTTGCAATTGATGATTGAACAAGATTGTTCGTATAATCTTGAGATATCCAATAGCTGGCCTCTTCAGATGTGATAAAAACACAATCAATCACTCCTTTCTTGATGGCTTCCACAGCTTCTTCTTTGGTATCAAATTTTAAAGTTTCCAGATCTAAATCTTCATAATACCTATCACGGAGAGGAGCATCATTGACAACACCTATTGTTCTTACATTGTAATTTGATTTTGTAGAGAGCTTTACAACATCACTGATGTAATAAGGAAGAGTTTTCTTCATCTTGATGAACTCTGCTGCAGTCTCCTCTTTATCATACATAAAAGAGATGTCAATATCATCACTTGCTAATTTGTTGTAGTAATCAACCATATCTGTGGAATAGATAATATTTATGTTCATACCTGCTCTGTCACCAATAAAGGCTGCAATAGAACTTATTATATCACCTTCATCTGTGGCATCCACAAATGGAAAGAAATCTGGTAGGACCAATGCGTTTATTGTTATGTTGTTCTCTTTCAAGTAAGTCAGATAAGCCTGCTCTTCAAGAGTAAATTCATCATCAGTTGGAATTATTTTATATTTTATGCTCAATTCATTGATCAGAGTTGGATAATATTTATTCAGGGATTTGATAGCACTGTCAATGTATGGAATTTGATCTTCAAGTCCTTTTCTCAGAGCAACATACAGATTGCCGCCCTCAACTGTATCCAAAATATCATAATCAAGAGTTGAGTTGTAAGATGGTAGCAAGCACATATCAATCTCTCCATCTAAAAGAGATTGAGTTAGATCCTGTAAATTATCAAACCATACAACACCTTTCATCAAGGCATCATCCTGCTCTATTGCTCCGCTGTTCTTTGCCTCACTTATGGCTTGTGCATCTAACTCAGGGATGAAGAATCCCATATCTGAGGCAAATGAGAAGAAATAAGAATTGACAGTACTTCCCTCTATCAATCCTATTTTTTTGTTTCTGTATGTCTGGTAAACACCTTTACTTATGTCTGTATTCTCTTTGTTTTTGACAACAAAAAACATGTTCTTACCAACACTCATATTTGAGAAAATGAACTTTGATTCTCTTTCTGCAGTTCTCTCGAGTGCTGGAATCATATCAATGGTACCATCTTTTAATGCATCAAGTTGTTCATTGAATGACTTATCAACATCAACCACTTCAAAATTCCAGTTTATAAATTTTGATAGATATTGAATCCATTCATAATAATAGTTTTCATTAAGCTCAGCTTCATCATTCAAAGAAGCATACTTTGAAAATGATACTTTATAGGACTTCCTTCCATCTACGTCTCTTGCAAAAGAGCTCTGCACAAAGACAAATATAAATAGAATAAAGAATAATGTACAAACTCTCTTTTTTGTCAAAGAAGACCTCCAAAAGAAACATTTTTTGCTACATAGTCTTATTTATGAACTACTTAAACAAAATTTTATTATATCAATTATAAATAGACAGACAAATAAATTTACAGAATAAGTTTGCTATATTATTTAATATCCAATCGTCCTACGAACTGAGCAATCAATTTTAAAAGACCTGTTTGTTCTTTTTGGAATTGGCACTGAAATAAAATTGCAATTCATCAAATGATGAGAGATGCCCTTTACATCCCATTGCAAAAATCAAACCACAGTTTATTGCATCATCAATTGCAACATGTGCGTTGTAATCTAATTTTAGAGCCT
>JBFHKM010000217.1:0-3371 GCA_041595335.1 Sphaerochaetaceae bacterium | reverse complement strand
TCACGGATGTGAACTGCCTTCTGCTGTATAAACCTATGTATTTGAATCAAATCTCTCTGACCACTATCTTCTTTCCACTTTCAAAACTGAAATGGGTGGTGTTTCCTATGGATGATTTGACCTCTATCCATCCTCCTGGGATAGATTTAGCAATCACTTCAAAAATACTTCCAGGAAGAATGTTGTTATCTCGTAGGTAAGAAATGAAATCTCTATCTTCGTTATTTATGATTTTTTCAATTAAATAATGATTGCCACTTTCAGCTGTATCAAGTGTTTTGAAACTCTGATTGTAGTAATTTTTAAATTCTTCAATTGTTCTAAATATCGGTTGATGATGAGGATCTTCTTTGGGATAGTCCAAAAATTTATCAAGATATTGCAGCACTTTGTCACTGAGTTCATGCTCAAGTTGCTCTGCTTCCTGATGAACTTCCTGCCAATTCATCTTCAAAGTTGTCTCTAGAAAATATTCTAGAACCCTATGTTTGTACAGAAGATTGATGGCCTCTATTTTGCCTTTCTCACTCAAACAGCAACCAACTCTTGGTTTGTATTCTATCCAACCATCCTTTGCAAATCGCTTTATCATGGTTGTGACTGTACCAGCTGTCAGTTCCATTTTTTGAGCCAGTCTTCCCATAGATACATATCCCTTGGGGTTGAACTGAGCCTCTATCAGGATTATTTTAAGATAATCCTGAAGAGTTTTAGATATATTATTTGCCATTTTTACCTCACCATTGATTCCTTGGCCATATTTTTACCAAGTGGAGTCAATACTAGTATACCTTGCGTGTCTTTGACAAGTTCATCAATTTTGGCTTTCTGAACAACTTGTTTGGCAAAACGAGGTTCCCAGTTGATATGCTCCAATAAATGTTGCTCTCTGCATTCCTCAGCAGCTCTGTTTGTATTTGAGTGATGAAGTAAGTGTACAAGCAGCATTTTGATTGCAAATTCTAATTTTTGATTCTTCTTTCTTTTTTTGAGGACAATTATACCGCGAGATGGAGAGAATAAGAATGCAAGCAAGAACATCAAACCCACCATAACTGCCATAGCTCCTGCTGCTGAAGCATCAATTATCCAAGCAAGTGCAATTCCTAATAAGGATGCAATAACTCCAACAGCAACTGATATAATGACCATCAGTTTTAAATTATCTGTTAGAAGATAAGCTGTTGCTGCTGGAACAATCATAAGCGCGACAACCAATATTGATCCAACCGCATCAAAAGCACCAACTGTTGTTATGCTCACATCAATCATCAATATGTATTGAATCAGAATAGGAGAGAATCCTAAAGATTTAGATAACCCCTCATCGAATGTTGCTATTTTGAGTTCTTTGAAGAACAGAAATAGAACTGCTAAATTTATTATGAGAACCACTGACATTATCCATATCATTCTTGGACCTAAATCTCTGCCCATGAATGTTATTCTATCTAATGGAGTGAATATAAGCTCTCCCAAAAGAACTGCGTCGGTATCCAAATGGACATTTCCTGTGTATCTGCTGACCAGAATTACACCAATGCTAAATAGTGCGGGAAATACAAGACCAATTGCAGCATCTTCTTTGACCAGTTTTGATTTGACCAACAATTCAGATAGGAATACAGTCAGAAGTCCTGTTATAACAGCTCCAACAAATAGAAGTGGTGAAGATAGTGAGTTGGTCAAAAGAAATCCAACAACAATGCCCAGCAAGACAGAGTGACTTATTGCATCACTTATCAAAGACATCTTTTTAAGTACCAGAAATACTCCAGGAATGGCACATGCAACTGCTACCAAAATAGCTATAATTATAAGTTCTAAAATCATAATGTACTTCCTTTTTCTATAGATTTTGCTCTATCTCTTCCTGTATCAGTCAAACTCCATAGTCCTCTTTCATCCTTGGATACCCAATCGTTCTGCTCTAAGGAGCTCAATGCAGTATTTATATTTTTTATACCTTTTTGAGTGAATCCTATGGTATGACTATCATGAGCTCTTTTCTCTCCATTGTGTTTCTTCTCAAGATTCCACAAACTCAATAATAATTTCTGCTGTGAGAAATCAAATCTATTTTCATATCTTTTTATCATTGAAGAGATCAGACCCCTTCTAGGAGCAAATAGCAATGATATGATCACAATAGCCGTTAGACTCAGTACTATACTTGGACCAGTAGGTAAGTCTGGAACAATACATGAAATTACGGCTCCAACAATTCCTGCAATTGCGCCAAATATTGAAGATAAGACAACCATTGAGCTCAATTTATTTGTCCACTGTCGAGCTGCTGCTGCAGGAGCAATTAACATCGAGCTCATCAAAATAACACCAACTGTTTGAAGACCTGTTACGATTGAAATAACAATCAATGCAGTTATCAAATAATCAACCAATTTGGAGCTGAAACCAAGAGACTCCCCAAAACCTGGATCAAAAGTCAGCAGCTTCAATTCTTTCCATATGACAATCAATGTCACTATGGAGATACTTCCAAGAATTGCTGATGTTTTTATATCTTCAGGTAAAAGAGCCGCGGCCTGTCCAAATAGATATTTATCCAAACCAGCTTGAGCTGCATTTGGTTTTGATTGAACAAACGTCAATAGCATGAGACCCAAGCCAAAAAATACACTTAATATGATGCCCTGGGCTCCATCACTCGTTATTCTTGTATTTCTTATTATTGAAAGAATAAAAAGAGTGGCAATCCATCCTGCAATTGCTGCTCCCATAAGCAATATAAGAGAGTTCTTGCTTCCTGTTAGGATAAAAGCCAAAACAATACCAGGAAGTGCTGCATGGGAAATTGAATCTCCTAAAAGACTCTGCTTTCGAAGAACAGCAAAAGAACCTAAAGCTCCTGAAGTGATTCCCAATAAGGCAGCACCGATAGAAACGATTCTTAATGTGTAATCAGTAAAAATTCCGTCAAACATTTTGGCCTCCTTATTTTGATTTATCAGCTAAGAATGAAATACGACCACCATAAGTTTTTCTTAAATTCTCTGTCGTGAATACATCTTTTACAGGACCACCAGCTATTCTGCGAACATTGAGCAATGTAACCCAATCAAAATACTCTGGAACTGTTTGCAGATCATGATGAACCGCAATTACAGTTTTGCCAGAATTCTTTAACTCCTTGAGAATGGAAATAATTGCTCTCTCAGTCGTTGCATCAACTCCTTGAAATGGTTCATCCATCAGATAGATATCTGCATTTTGAGTGAGAGCTCTTGCTAAAAAGACTCTCTGCTGCTGTCCTCCTGATAATTGACTTATCTGGCGATTTGCAAACTCACTCATACCAACTTTCTCTATAGCTTCATGGGCTATAATGATTTCTTGCTTTCTAGGTCTTT
>JBFHKM010000216.1:0-3381 GCA_041595335.1 Sphaerochaetaceae bacterium | reverse complement strand
TCCATTATGAAGTCTCTACGAGTTGGAGTGTTGTCCCCTTCATAGAATTTAACCGCATTCTGAGCCGATGTCAGAGATGTTATATTAACAGGTTCCAAACGCATTTCTTCTCCAATGAAATAACCGAATTCCTTAGGGTCTATCTCACCAAGACCTTTAAATCGTGTTACTTCTGCTCCCTTAATTTGACTTATCAAGTTATCTCTATCCGTTTCATTATAACAATAAGCAGTTTGCTTTTTATTTCTAACTCTGAATAAAGGTGTCTCTAGAATATACAATCTTCCAGCAAGCACCAACTCTTCAAAATAGGTCAAGAAATAAGTCATCAATAAGTTTCTGATATGGAATCCATCATTATCAGCATCAGTTGCAATTATGACCTTTCCATATCTAAGTCCTTCAAGTCCGTCTTCAATTCCCAAAGCTTTCATCATATTATAAAGTTCTGCATTTTTATAAATTTCGGCTTTGTTTTTATTGTATACATTCAAAATCTTACCACGTAAGGAGAATACTGCTTGAGTGTGCACATCTCGAGTCTTTGTTATGGAACCCGATGCACTGTCTCCTTCTGTTAAGAAGATCATTGAATTCTCACATTCATCTTGGTGAGATTGACTCTGTCCCAAATGATATCTGCAATCTTTTAGTTTGGGGATATTGAGTGCAACTCTTTTAGCTGAGCTTCTTGCACTCTTTCTAACTGCAGATAATTCTTTTCTCAATTTTTCATTGTGGTCGATTTTAGCTGAAAGTTTTTCAGCTGCATCTGTATTCTTCAACAAGAAATCAATCAATCCAGCTTTTACTTCCTGAACAACCCAACTTCTTATCTCTGTATTACCCAATTTATTCTTGGTCTGACTTTCAAATACAGGGTTCTCTATCTTTACAGAAATAGCACCAATAACACCTTCTCTAACATCCTGCGCTGACCAACTCTTCTTAAAATGTTCATTAACAGCTTTCAAGATACCTTCTTTGAAGGCAGAGAGGTGTGTACCACCGTCAGCAGTATGCTGACCGTTTACGTAAGAATAATAAGTCTCTCCATAGTTGGTTGCTAGGTGAGTCAATGCAAATTCTAAATACTCACCACGGTAATGAACCAAGGTGTACATCTCATTGCCTTCAACAGCCTTATCGAGAAGATCCAAAAGACCACGATTTGATTTATAATTCTTTCCATTATACTTGAGAGTCAATCCAGGATTTAAATACGCATAATTCCAAAGACGAGCTTCGATGAAGTCCTCTTCGTATGCATATTTCTTAAAAATCTCCACATCAGGAATGAATTCAAAATAAGTTCCGTCTAATTGACTCTTATCAGTGCCTTTCTTCTTTGAAAGAAGCTTTCCCTGTGAGAAAGTAGCTTGAACGTATTTTCCATCTCTATAACTTATTACCATAAAGTGTGATGACAGAGCATTTACAGCTTTTGTACCAACACCATTCAGACCAACAGATCTATGGAATACTTCATTTGTATATTTTGCACCTGTATTGATTTTTGATACACAGTCAATGACCTTACCTAAAGGAATACCACGACCGTAGTCTCTAACGGAAACTTTATTATCTTTAAGTGTTATTTCTATCTTATTACCACAATGTTCATTGAACTCATCAACGCTGTTATCAATAACTTCCTTGAAGAGCACATAAATACCATCATTTTGATTTGATCCATTTCCCAGTCGGCCAATGTACATACCAGAACGCAGTCTGATGTGCTCCAAAGCCGAAAGAGATTGGATTTGATTTTCATCATATTTTTTAGTTGCCATAGCTTCCTATTATACAAGTATTTGAGGGAAATTTCAAATAGTTATGTTTTGTATTTTTTTATATCTTATACAGTTATCTTTAATTATATAAAGAAATGTACTGTTTTTGTACCATGATATTATCTGCAGATATATATCTGCTATATCTGTATCTTCTTTAATGCAATTGCTTTCTTAAAAACCAATATAATATGAAAATTAGATTTCAAAGAATCATAAATATCAATCTATATAAAACAGCATCGATATTTTTCATATCTTAAGGATTTTAATAAATCCAAATATAAATGTATTAAAAATATAATCAATCAATCTAAATTCAAAAGATTAATTAGATATACCTGTATCCAAATATATTTGAGCATTTTCTTGAGCTTCCAATAAAACTCTCATTGTATAAAAATCTTCTGGTGTTGTTATTTTTATATTTTCTGATGGACCATCTAATGTATATAAAGACTTTCCATAATGTCTCATCATGGTACATGAATCAATAAAATTTGTGATGTTATCCTGACGAGCTCTTTCATGTGCTTTTAAAATATCTTTTAAGTAGAATGATTGTGGAGCCTTAGCTACTCTGGAGCGATCTCTATTAGCTACAGATTCAACAAGACCTTCTTTATTAGTTAGGATGAATGTTTCTTTAACAATAGCTGTTGTAATAGAAGAACCATGCTTCTTCACACATGCAATATTATCAGAGATCAATTGAGAATCAATCAAAGGACGTACTCCATCATGAATCAAAACAATGTTATCTTCTTCTTTATTCACCAATGATTCTATTGCAATCAAACCATTGTAAATTGATAACTGTCCTGTTTCGCCGCCAGGAACAATCTTCATTACTTTTTCTATTCTAAATTTATATAATAAATCTTTAAGGTAATCTATCCAGCTTTCAATACAAACAACAACTATACCATCAATTTCAGGATTGTTTTCGAAGTGCTCTAATGTATGAATGATAATCGGCTTTTTATTCATCTCCAAAAATTGTTTGGGCTTTGCCTTACTATTCATTCTAGATCCAACTCCACCAGCAAAAATTAATGCCATATTCATCAATATATCTCCCTCAAAGAAACTCTTTTCTTTTAAGTGTTATTATTTTCAATACATGTTGGCTAATATCTCTATAAATCTTTAAAAGATTGAAAATAAAATAATCGCCTAGTACAATATACTGCAGCTCATCTTATAAGACAAACAATATCCAAACAAGTTACTTTCTTATATTTTAACAGTAAGTGTCAAGTTAAATCATACCCAAGTTTGCATCACAATGAGTAATATGGTATTGCAATCAATTCCTCCTGTAAATGATTGATACGACAATCAAACAACATCTGTTGAAAATTTCCTTGCTTATTGCTGATGCCGATATTAGGATAAAGGTATGAACTACATACCTTTATGTTTATTTGTTATTTTAAGTGCAGCAAACATCAGGACCAGAGAGATGGGTCTCAACAAAGAATCAGGTGTCATTAAATTGACACTTGCTCCTATGGCTCTTCTTTATGTTCTCTTAAATACGAATTTTGACCAAACAACTAAAATCATAATAATTGTTGCTTATTGT
>JBFHKM010000215.1:0-3387 GCA_041595335.1 Sphaerochaetaceae bacterium | reverse complement strand
GGATAAAGAATATATGAGACGAGATATGATGTATCTATGTGAAAAACAAAAAGATGGAAGTTCAACCTACAGAAATATTCAACAGTTCAAACTGCATAAGAGAATCTTGATTGAGAAGAGATACAGAGAGGGAAGCCTTGGTGCAGTCCCTCATTATGGAAGTACTTCATTGAATCAATTAAATGAAGGTGGAGACCTTATAGATTGACAATTTTTTGTTTGTTTTATGATATACTCTGCCTATGTATTAAAAAATATATTAGAAATAGGTAGTGAAATGAATAAAAAAAGAAAGAACTTAAGTAATCGTAAGAATCGAGTCAAGAATAAAATTACAACTTCTTTTAAAGATGAATTTATTGAACATCAAGGGGCCACTGTTACTTACATTGTTTTAAGAGCCCTTATCATCTTAGTTTTGATATCTTCTATTTTGAATAAAAAATATGAGAATACCCTCCTGTGCATACTTGCTCTCATACAGTTCTCATTACCTACAATCATAGAAAAACATCTGCATATTACAATTCCCAGTACTCTAGAAATTATTGTTCTGGCATTCATATTTGCAGCCTTTATTTTAGGAGAGATAGCAGAGTTTTATGTTTATATCACAGGATGGGACACAATACTCCATACAACCAATGGGTTCTTATGTGGGGCCATAGGACTCTCTCTTTTTGATTTATTGAATGATACAGAAAAAATTGAATTTAAATTATCACCATTTTATTTGGTACTCTGCGCCTTCTGTTTTTCAATGACAGTTGGAATCTTATGGGAATTCTTTGAATTTTCCCAGGACATGTTCTGGGGCAAAGACATGCAGAAGGATACAATAATACACACCATAAACAGCGTTGCATTGGCTCCTGGAGGAGCAATAACATCAATAAAAAACATTCATCATGTGGTAATTGATGGTGTCCCTCTTAAGATTGATGGATATCTTGATGTTGGCTTGATTGATACCATGAAAGATCTTTTTGTTAACTTTATTGGTGCTGTTGTATTTTCTGTTTATGGATATTTCTATGAAAAAGCCAAGGGGCAGAAAAATACTTGGGTTGAAAAACTGATGCCAACACAGATGGATGAGCAGAGAATCAGAGAGCTAAATGAGCTCAAGAAAGAAAAAGAAAGACTCAAACAGATCAATGATGAAAAGAAAAAAAGAAGAAATAAATATAAAAACAAGCAGAGACATTAACGCTTGCTTTCAACTCCAACTTTTGGACATCTATCTTTTTCACTGCATAAGCTGCATTTCGGACTCACACTTGTGCACACAGTCTGTCCATAAGACACGAGGAGCTCGTTTAAAGGTATCCAAAAGCGCTTTGGCATAACAGACTGTAAAGCAACTTCTGTTTCTTCTGGAGTGGCCGTTTTAATCCATCCCATCCTGTTTGCAATTTGATGTACATGGCAGTCAACGCATATGGCATCAACTTGGAAACCAAGATTCAAAGTAAGATTGGCTGTTTTGATTCCTATGCCTGGTAATTCCATAAGTTTCTCTTGAGAGTTTGGAACACTACCATCATACCTTTCAATAAGAATCTGAGATATCTTCTTTATGTTCTCTGTCTTTCTTCTGAAGAAACAGCTTGGATAGATAGCTTTTTCTATCTGCTCTGTTGTAAGTTCTAGCATCTGATAAGGAGTTCTGCCCAATTCAAAAAGTCTATGACTTGCTTCAAGAGTGACTTTATCTTTAGTTCTCAAGGACAGAAGAGTTGAAATCAAGACCATGAATGGATCATTATTTGTTTCTTCTGCAATTAATGAAACAGAAGGAAGAGGTCTTCCTAATTCATTCAATTTGTTGCTCATTCTCTTAAATAGTTCATCCCATTCTTTATCAGTCATATATTGGTCCTTGTATGTTTTATGTTTTTATTGTAAATACAATATAGTAAAAAAGCCAATCAAAAGAAATGGAAGAATTTTTATATTTTAGAATATCCATTTTATTATTTAGGAATTAACATAATTATCATCTAAATTCCTATTCAATCAGTTTTATCTTCAATAAGTAAAATTCGAATAATTTATATTATTTGTTTAAAAAAAAAGTTGTAGAAATACATATCATATTTTGTAAATCATCTCTTCCTTTTTCCATTTTTATTATACATAATGGGGATAAATATGGGATGATTAAAAAAGGAAATTTTCAAAAATGACGGAACTTAATAAAATCGAATATAAGAGATTCACCAAAAGTGCAATTGCACTTGGAACTCCTATAATGCTCCAAAATCTTCTTTCTAATATTGCAACCTTAGTGGATACTCTGATGGTTGGTCAGTTAGGTGAAGCAAGCATAGCAGCCGTAGGTGTTGCATCTCAGGTGTTTTTCCTAGTGATTCTATTCCTTTTTGGAGTTTCTTCTGGTTCTGCCATTTTTATTGCGCAGTACTGGGGATCAAAGGACAAAGTTGGAATTCAGAAAGTAATTGGACTTGGAATGAGTATCTCTGTTTTGATGGCTTTCATTGTTGCTGTTATTTCAACATTGAATCCTACTGTCCTGATGAATCTTTTCAGCACAGATGCAAAAGTGGTCCAAGAAGGCAATAACTACCTCAAATGTGTAGGTGTATCGTACATATTTACTGCTATTTCCTTCATATGGGCAATTTCTTTCCGTTCCACAGGAGATACCAAAACTCCATTATTTATATCGTTGGGAACATCCTTACTTAATGTAATTGGTAACTATCTTTTGATATTTGGAATAGGAATATTCCCTGAACTTGGAGTAACTGGTGCAGCACTATCAACTGCAATCTCTCGTTTTGTAGAGTTGATATGTTATTTGATAATCACAAACACCAGAAAGAACTGTCCTTTGAAAATAAACTTTAAAATAGCCTTCCACTTTGAAAAGGAATTTACAAAGAAATTTTTCAAGACATGTGCTCCTGTAATCATCAATGAAGTTTTCTGGTCACTGGGAATGGTGTGCTATAAAATAGCTTATTCAAAAATTGGAACAAATGCATTGGCAGCTGTTCAGGTAATAGAATCTATTAACAATATATTTTTTGTTGTGATGCAGGGATTTGCAAATGCTACTGCAATATTGATTGGGAACAAAATAGGTGAAGGAGATGAAAAAGAAGCAAGACTCTATTCAAAACTTTCATCCTACCTAGCAATAATTGTGGGAGTGATTGTGGGAATTCTCATTGCATTCTTCTCACCTAAATTCTTGACGCTGTTCAATCTTTCAGAAAGTGTAATACTTATCTCAATTCAATGCATGTTTGTAATAGCATTCTTGTGTCCAATCAAATCTTTCAACAACAACAGTATTGTTGGTATCTTGAGATCTGGTGGTGATACAAAGTATTCAATGTACCTTGAGATGGGAAGTGT
>JBFHKM010000214.1:0-3389 GCA_041595335.1 Sphaerochaetaceae bacterium | reverse complement strand
GATATAAGAAAATAGAATATATGCTATTCGTTTATAAGCTTTTATTATTTGAAGATATTCTCCATCTTTACTCTCTGAATACTTGCATCACTGACTCCAAGATAAAGAGTTGTTCCACCATTCTCTTGAACAGCGCCGCCTGGGAAGATTACATCATATAAATCAGGATTCTTTGATGGTCCTGGAAGCAATTGGCTTCTTTCCAATATTATCTTTGGTTCTTTTATAATTTTAGAATTATAAGGATCAAATACGAATGATATAGGGTAGTAATGCTTCACATTGCCTTCAGTATAGCAAGCTATGTGTCCAAGAACTCCTATATTACCATCAGGTAATACCTGAGCATGATTTACTCCACCCCATTCATCGTCTTCAAATAGATTTAGAAGTGGAGCTTTCTTGATTGTATCAGTTGTTAATTCTTCCCACGAATTCAGGAGAGTGAATCCAATTTGTCCCCTATTTGAGATGTAATCGCCTTGAGGTCTTGTGAATAATGCAATTTTCCCATCTTTCAATGGGCAGAATCTTATGTCCTTCATTTTATTTGGGCCGACGAATAATAGAGAATAATCACCAAAATTATTCATTTCATAAAATACAGTTTTCCACGTCACCACATCATCATTTTTTGAGAACTCCACATCAACACCACCTATAACTACTGTTGAGTTATCTACAGTCCAAAAAGGATCTTGAAGTGGTAGGGGTTGAAATCTCTGTGCAACTTTCCAATTCAAATCATCACAATCATTGGTGAACATGACAATCTCGGAGTGCTCGCTATTTCTGCTCTCAACTCTACAAGGTAAAATCGTCATATCATCTAATTTGATTGGATATGATGGATTGTAAACATCTTTATTTTCAATACCAGGGAAGTTCAGGTACTGAACTTCTAGAATTGATGGTTTATGAGACTCTCTATAATTCTTTAATAACGTTTCAACACTGTATCTTTTATTCATCTTACATCACTCCTAATCCATTTTGATATCTACTCTGCAGATATTGCTGTCCGCAGCTCCATAGTACATAGTAATAGTATTACCAAAAGGGATAGCTGTACAGGGAAAAACGGTCTCAGAGAAAAATCCTGATTTTTCATAGTCCATTATTGGCTCCATGAATGGCTTTTTTGTGCGATACAGTATCTTCGTTGGATCTTTATAATCGAGTATCAAATAACCCATTGAATATCTCTCTGTTTTATCAACTCCGTGATAGAATACCAACCATCCTTCATCAATATGGATGGGAGTGCTACCCGCTCCAATCTTCAAATAATCCCAGGTATCTTTCTCTCCACAACTAACTAGGTGTTTGTGATTTCCCCAATGAGTTAAATCTGGAGAATCGGCAATCCAAATCTCAGAATTTCCAAGGTTATCATGTGGACTTGGTCTGTGCAGCATGTAGTACTTATCATCAATTCGTTCAGGAAAGAGAACTGTATCCTTGTTTGTTGGTGCGAGTATCATTCCTAAAGATCTGTAGGTGATGAAGTCTTTGGTTACTGCTAGAGATACACCAACACCATTCTCACTTACAGATGAATAGGTGATATAAAATTTACCCTCTATTTCAGCAATTCTAGGATCTTCCATTCCCCAACTTTCTGTTGTTGAATCTGGTTCAATGCAAGGCTTGCTCTCTACATTGAATTTATAACCATCATCTGAAACAGCCAATCTGAGACTAGAAAAAGATGTTAGATTCAATACCTTACCATCTCTATTCTTTATTGTTCGAGGGTCTGATAAGTTCAATGTCTCATCATCTTTATTATATGATACAACTTTGAAGCCATTATCTGTCATAACAGGGACTGATAGTATTTTTTCATCATTTGATTTAATTACCTCAGCTATTCGGCAGATGAGGTATGTTCTGTCGTTGAAGAATACCCCTCCGCAGTTGAAGATTCCTACAACTTCCATGTTGTCTTGTGTAGGTCTTACATTGTTAACAGAGATTACGGGATTATTCGCATATCTCTGTATGTGATTGGTTTGCATAAATGCTCCTTGTATATTTATTACGATTGTTTTTATTTGCTTTATTTGAGTTGCATTGCTATTCCCTGTTTGAAATATTTTGAGAAACATAAGAACAGAACCATAACAGGGAAGGTAAGTATCACGGATGCAGCATAGAGTGGACCCGGTAGATTACCCATAGGTTTGAACTGAGTTGTTATCAGAACATTCAAAGTCTGCATCTGCAATTTAGGTGCCATAAGCATATCCCACATGAGCTCTGACCATCTTCCAAGGAATATTGAAAGGAAGACAATTATTGAGATTGTCTTTCCAATAGGAAAAGCTATCTGGAATGCTATTCTTATCTCACTTGCTCCATCGATTCTTGCTGATTCAATTACTGATTTTGGTAGAGTTTTGAAGTAGTTGTAATACATCAGAACAGCCCATGCAGAGACTGTGAATGGAATGATCATACCTAAGTAATTGTTTACCAGTGGTCTCAGCAGCATATATTGAGGTACCAATAAGATGATACCAGGGAAGAACATCTGAAATAGAATCAGATTGTAAATAGATTTACTTGCGCGAAAATGTAATTGCGTCATCGCGTAGGCAATTAAGAATCCTGTGAACAGTGCTATTCCTGTTGAAACAACACTTACAATGATTGAGTTCAACATTGCTCTCAACCACATCATTTGATTTCCTGATCCACCATTGGTTATTAAATATTTATAGCTTTCCAATGAGAACTTATGAGGTAATATTGAAGTATCTACCTCAGTCCAAGGTGTGAAAGATTGGAACAATATATAGTAGTAAGGAAACAGAAAGATGACTGCCAATATTATTGCAATTATCAATGATTTCTTTTGAGCTTTTTTCTCTCGTGTATTCATTATTATTCCTCTTTACTCAGCATTGTTTACATAGCGATTTGAAAGTGCAATTACAGCTCTCAAAGTTAAGAAAATACAGACACCCAAAATGAGGGCAATCATAGCACCATAACCTGATTTGAATTCAACAAATGAGGTGTTATAAAGAAGTAGCTGCCATGATAGTGTTGATTTGGATGGTCCACCTCCTGTCAGTAGGTAAGGCTCTGTGAATATGCTATATACCAATCCGGTGGACAGTATTATTACACTCTGCATTGATGATGCAATTATTGGCATCACTATGCTCCAAAATCGTTTTCTAGAATTAGCACCATCCAATTCAGCTGCTTCAAGAATCTCTGGAGAGATAGCTTCATATGATGCAAATAAGAACAGTGAGTAATATCCACTAACTTTCCAGAGAATTACAAAAACGATGACCCAGAATGCAACTGTTGGGTCTGTAAACCAACCTACAGTTAATCCAAAGGAATCTCTTAGCCATATGTTCAAGGGAGAG
>JBFHKM010000213.1:0-3469 GCA_041595335.1 Sphaerochaetaceae bacterium | reverse complement strand
CTACTGCAGGAGAAAGATAAAGAGGGTGCAATTGAGCAGCTCAAGAAGATTGCATTCAATGAAGAGAACACAATAATTGAGAAAAGAGCAAAGAAACTCTTCATTTCATTGACCAAGGATGACACTGAATAATTTTTAAATCATCCCATCTATCTAAAGTAGGTCTCTGTATGTTTCAAAGCTTGGATAGAGATCTATTATAGATGGAGGAAAGGTTATGACAATCTCACAGCCCACTCTATCCTCTCTGTTGTATATATTCACAGTTCCTTTATATTTCGTTATTATTCCATATACCAACGATAGCCCAAGACCAGTATTCTTGCCATTGTTTGATTTGGTTGAATAAAATGGTGTGAAGTAATCTTTGTTATCATCAATGCCAGTTCCAGTATCTCTTATGGTGATCACAATATCTTTGGAGCTCTCATCATCATGTTTATCAATGACTATCTCAACCTCACCATCCTTCTTGATTGATTCAAAGCTATTCTTCAATAGATTCAAAACAACCTGTTTGAGTTCATTGCTGTTTATGTATATTATATTGTTCTCAGTCTTTTCAATTATCGACAGTTTTATATTCTTTAGCTTTGCATTTATGCGAAGAAGACCAACTATCTCCTTTATAACAGAATTCACATTGATGGCTTCTGGTGCAATCTTCTCTAGATTTGAGAAGTTCTGAAGATTGCTGACAATCATGGTTATGTAATCAACCTGCTTTGAGATCTTATTTATAGATTCCAAAAGATTTGGATCACTGTATCTGAATTTGATGTTTGTGAGATAGTTGCTTATTATTTCAAGTGGATTGTTTATCTCATGAGCAACTCCTGCCGATAGCAATCCAACAGCGGACAGTTTGTCGCTCAAAGAGTTGTCCCTCTGAAGCGAGTCATACTCTGTGATGTCATATATTATGAACATGGAACCAATCTTGGTATCCAGATCAAAGATTGGTGAGTAGTGAATGTTGTAGACACCACTTATATTGTTTATCTTGACAGCTAGATGGAAGATTGTGCTCTCATCTCTCTTGTTCTGCAGTTGAAGTATTACATTTCTTGTTGTTGTGTTTGTCTGCTCAAAAAGAAGCTCTCCTGTCTTCTCTAGATATTCCATGGCATCTATTTTAAAACTGTTTATGAAATATTTATTTGCAAGTTTCAGAACTCCCTGATTGTTCAATATGATCAGATTGACTGGCAAGTTCTCTATTATTGCTTCATTGTATTTCAGAAGATGATAGAATGTGTTGTCCTGAACATTTGTGACCACAGGTCCAGCAAATTGAGTGTAGGCCATCTTGATGATCTGCATCTTGCTCACACTCTCAATGTCCTCGGTGAGTAAGTTCTTTCCCTTTCTTATTACTGTGATTCTATCAGAGATATCATAAACCCAGTCTATCTTGTGAGATATTATAACAACACAGCACCCCTTCTCTTTCAAATTGAAGATTATCTTCTTCAGCTTTGTGAAGTTGTGAGATGAAACCTTATCAAGAGATTCATCAAGTATGAGCACTCGTGGAGAGTTCTTTATCTTAGCAAGTATTGCCACCAGAGCTCTGTCATTCAAACTCAGGTCCTTCAATGTCTTGGTGACATCAATTTCAAAGCCCAATCCATTTATATATTCTTCCGCCATTCTCTGCATCTTCTTTTTCAACGTGAATGAGAAACGTGGGGTGTGCTTGTCGCAGTAATACAGGTACTCACCAACGGTAAAAGTTGGATCTAGCAGCAGCTGCTGATGAACTATTTCAATACCATTCTTGAGAGCAACTTTTGCTTTGATGCTGCTGTATTCATCATCATCAATGACAATGCTTCCTGAATGAGGAGTGGACAGACCACCTAAAACTCTGACAATGCTCGATTTTCCTGCACCATGCTCTCCAACAAGTGTGTGAATTGTCCCTGTATCGAAATGGATGTTTATTCTATCTAAAGCTATAACTTTGTTGTAATTACAAGAAATATTTTTGAAGTCTATTATTCTTTTACTCATTAATTTTTATTCCATATTTCTTTAATTTTAAATATAAAGTATTTCTGCTCATCTTGAGAACTCTTGCAGTCTCGGTTTTATTGTTGTTGTTCTGAAGAAGTATCTTTCTTATGAGATCTTTCTCTCTCTCCTGAATGAGACTCAGCTGACTGTCTGAAGAATTTGCCTTAACTCCAAAACTTGGTGGAAGATCCTCAGCTTCGATGATGTCATTCTGCGATATAACACTTGCATAAACAAGAGCATTCTTGAGCTCTCTGATGTTACCATGCCATGGATAATTTCTGAATATATCATACACCTTGATGGATATCTGTTTCTGAGGGACCTTTGAATCTATGCTGATTGCTCTGAGCAAATCATCAATCAAAAAATCGAGGTCTTCCTTTCTCTCTCTCAGTGGTGGAATTTTGAGCATGCCTCCATTGAGTCTGTAGTAAAGATCCTCTCTGAATGTTCCTTCCTTGACCATCTTCTCAAGGTCCTTGTTTGTTGCAGCAATGAAACGAATGTCCACCTTTCTTGTATTCTTTCCACCAAGTCTTCTTATCTCCTGATTCTGAAGCACTCTCAATATCTTTGCCTGCAATGTCAGAGGCATATCACCTATCTCATCAAGCAGAAGAGTTCCTCTGTTTGCTTGCTCAAAAACACCCGTGAAGACAGTATCTGCTCCTGTAAAAGCACCTTTTTCATGACCAAATAGCTCATTATCGAGAAGAGATTCAGGAAATGAGGCACAGTTTATTTTGACAAACTTCTCAGAGATTCTATTTGAATTCTTATATATGTAGTCTGCTAGAATCTCCTTACCACTTCCATTCTCACCTATTATCAAGATGGAGATATCAGATGCTGCAAGTCTCTGAGCTCTGCTTATTATCTCATTGTACTTTTTATTCTTGCTTATCAACGCTGTTCCATTCTCTTTCAAACGGTTTTTAAGATTGGTGTTTTCAGCTTTGAATTTAACTGTATTTGTGGCAGTTTCAATTCTTGCACAGAGTGTGTTGAATTCAATAGGCTTCTTTACAAAATCATAGGCACCCATCTGCATGGCACTGACAGCAACCTCTATTGTTGCATAACCTGTTATCATTATCACTGGAATATTTGGATATTCCACTTTCAGTTTTTTTAGAACATCAACTCCATTCTCATCACCCAATCTGACATCAAGCAAAATCACATGAATGAGCTCTTTCTCAAGAACATCAAAGGCACTTACACTGTCATTTGCATAGAACATGTAATGTCCCACAAATGAGAAGTTATCTTTCAGAATCTCTGAAAGCTGTTCGTTGTCGTCTATCAATAAAATTTGCATCAGTCACTCTCCATATTCTGAAACACGTCATTACAGTAGGACAGTATTGAACACAAACTGTCCTATAATAGGACAATTTTAATACACATCATGATATTAAGCAATAAATAAAGATTATAATTCCTT
>JBFHKM010000212.1:0-3494 GCA_041595335.1 Sphaerochaetaceae bacterium | reverse complement strand
TCTTTGTGAAACATTCCGTCAGGGAAATGCTAAGAAGATTTATTGGGCAATTACTGATAGAGCTCCTTCAAAACCTGAAGGTACTTTGGTTCATTACTTGATACGTGATGCCAAGAAGAACAAGAGTTATGCAACTCCCGTTGAAAAGAACGGAAGCAAACTTGCAAAACTTGATTATAGATTGCTTGCAGCTTCAAAGAGTTTCTTCCTTGTTGAGATTGATCTTCTTACTGGTAGACACCATCAGATCAGAGCTCAATTTGCTGCTATCAATGTTCATATCAAGGGCGACCTTAAATATGGTGCAAAGAGAAGCAATAAAGATGGAGGTATCTCTCTTCACGCAAGACAGATTTCCTTCCCTCATCCTGTTAAGAAAGAGATGATAACTCTTACTGCAGATCCACCACAGGATGTAGTTTGGGATGCATTTATGTCAGCTAAACCAGCTGAATAATATATTTGGTCTATAATATATAAGGAGCAGTTCAAATCTTGTTAGATTGGAAATGCTCCTTAATTTAATCAGATTGGAAATATATTTGTTTATACAGAGAGGAATAGAGTAATGGAAAAAAATAAATATTTTGAAGAAGATTTAATCAATATGGCCAATTCAATTGATTTGGATAAGTTTGATAACACCACTATATTTATAACAGGTGTTACAGGGTTGATTGGTTCTTTATTGACAAGAGCTGTTATGAAATGTAACGAGATCAGAAATAGTGATATTAAAGTTATAGGTCTTGCTAGAAATAAAGAAAAGACTGAAGCAATTTTTAAAGACTTCCTAAGCAATAAAAACTTGAAGTTTGTCTATACAGATATCATCAAAGAAATAAAAGTTGATGATGATATAGATTATATCATTCATTGTGCAAGCATGACTCAATCAAAATTTTTCATTACCAATCCTGTTGATACAATTGATATCACATTGAAAGGTACTTCTAATGTTTTGAATCTGGCAAAAGAAAAAAATGTTAAGAACATGATTTATGTTTCAAGTATGGAAGTTTATGGTTTTGTTTCTGATAATGAGAAGAAGATGGATGAGAGTCAATTAGGATTCATTGATCCTTTGAATATCAGAAGTTGTTATTCTGAAGGAAAGCGTATGGCTGAATGTCTGTGTTCATCTTTTGCTCATCAGTACAACATAAATGTTTGTGTTGCTCGTTTGGCGCAGACTTTTGGTGCTGGTATTGATAAATCAGAAAACAGAGTGTTTGCTCAATTTGCTAAAAGCTCTATCAACAATAAAGATATTGTGTTGAAGACAAAAGGCGAGTCATATGGAAATTACTGCTATACAAGTGATGCTATCAGAGGATTATTTACAATTCTTGATAAAGGCATCTCTTCAAATGCTTACAATGTAGTGAATGAGAACTCCACAATGCAAATCAAAGATATGGCAAGATTGGTTGCAGAAAAAATTTCTGACAATAAGATTGATTTGGTATTTGATATATCTGATAACTCATGTTATGCACCGGACACAAAACTTCGTTTGAGCTCAAAGAAATTGAACTCTTTAGGCTGGAATGCTGAAGTGGATATGCTCTCATCTTATGAAAGAATGATAAGCTGGATAAAGTCTTTGTAAAATATATTCAAAGCTCAAATTAATATTAAGGAGCATCTCCAATTGTACAAGATTGGAAATGCTCCTTAATTGTTTTTAATCAGCTTCTGCTAATCTTACAATACCTTCTTTTGATATAGCGTTGATTCTGATATCAAGTGGACTCTCACTGTGGTAATGAATGAAATTATCACTCTCTTTTATCTTTTCAAGATTTTCGGCGATCTTCTCATTGTTCAACAGACCATCATTGTAATGAGGGTTTATTGTCATGTACCTTGTTCCAAGAAGTGTCAGATTCTGGAAGAAGTGAGTTCCTTGGCTTGGTTCAACCTGGAACCCAGGTAGACCTGTCTCTACAATGAGACTTGCTTTTGATATCTGTGCCCATGATGCAGGAATTCCTAACCATGGATCACTTGAGCCAAGTCTACCTGCAACAACCAGCATGTATGGTCTATCTTCAGCGTTGAAATGAGAGTTGAATTTCTCTATCTCTTGAGGCATGTTCAACATATTGGCTGCATCAAACTTATCTGCTTTGATGAGTACTATGTCTTTGATATCCTCAACTCTTCCATTACCCATTACTGATTTTGAATATATGAGAGCATCATCAATTTCATCAGCCCTGATTTGAACGCATTCCTCTTCATTGCCTTCCGCAATTGGTCTTATCTGAAGAATACTGAATTCAGGTTTCTTGGGTTCTGTTTTATTGAGGTTCACTGCAAATTCAATTTCAACAGGAGTTCCCATGGAATCCTTTCCAAGAGTCAGAAGGTCTCTCACAATATTTGCCAACGGGAAGTAATCGTATTGAAGTATTCCGTTGAATGTTATGATTTTCTCACCTTTTGCTCTGAAGCTCTCACTCATTGAACCTGTCTCTGTGAGTGTGCTTGCTATACCATGGAGTGTTTCAGGATGAGATGCAGCTTCTTCAACATCCAGTAATTCTAAATTATCTATGTCTTTGGTTGGAACATATGGTTGATTCATATTGAGTGCATAGAACTTAGATTGACTGCTTGCCTGTCCTCCGCCTAAGAAATGGACAGGACGTTTTGGATTCTTAGGAGAGAATCGTAGAACACTTCCGTTATCTACAACAGATTTACCAAATCCAAATGACAGCATTCCAATACCATCAGTTGTTTGTTCTTCCGGTAGGGGATAGTAGTTAAGACTTCTTGCAACACCACTTATATTTGGATACCAGTAATCTCCATGGCGAGATCCAATTACCTGCTGAATCACTATTGCCATTTTCTCCTCTTCCAATATATGGTCAGTAGCCTGCAGGTAGTCCTTTGCATGGTTGAAATATGTTGATGCCCATACTGTTTTGATGGCATTCTTCAATTCATGAAGTCTCTTCTCATCATCACCTGTATTTGCAATCATGCATGTCTCATATACACCAGCAAATGGCTGGAAATGGGAATCTTCCAGTAATGATGAAGACCTGATTGAAATAGGCTGTGTTATGACTGTGATGACCTCCCTCAGATCTTCTTCTAAATCTGATGGAATCTCGCTTTCAAGGAACCTCTTGAGAACCTCACTGTCTGTTGTCTCCTCCATTGTGAATTCTTTCAGATCATTGAGTTCAATGAAATTATCAAATACATCAGTGGCAATGACTACAGTTCTTGGAATTGCTAAATAAACATCAGGATATTTATCAATCATATTGCAGGCTCTGACTTCCTTATCAATGAAAGCAAGACCTCTACCTTTTCCTCCAAGAGAACCTGAGCCTATTCGACTGAAGAACAGTGTCTCATCGTAGTAATCCTTATTGAAAGAGGCAATAACACCTTTTGTTCGTTCTGCTCTGTAAGTTTTGATGGTGTTGTAGGTCTTGAGCCTTGCCATCTCTGCTTCTTCTTCATTGTGA
>JBFHKM010000211.1:0-3507 GCA_041595335.1 Sphaerochaetaceae bacterium | reverse complement strand
CGTCGTCTAGTGGTTAGGACACCGGGTTTTCATCCCGGCAACACGAGTTCAATTCTCGTCGAAGATGCTTTCCAGTACTTAGGTACTGGATTTTTTTTGTCTAAATCTAATTTTTGCACAGAGTCTCTTGGTTCACTCTTAATTGCTATAAACAATACTTTGTGCTAAACTGAATCAAATATTTATTTCACTGGAGACGACATTGCTTTCTGACATTTCAGGTGTAGAACATCTAATTCAAAACGATAGTGGGTTAACTTTATTAACCAAAAGAAATGCTCCTTTTATCATTTCATTTCTTTACAAAATGTTTAAAAACGACAAAGAAGATAATGAAAGTGGAATTGAACAAACACATCTTGTGCATGTGCTTTCAACTTACTTAAATACATTTTTAAATTCCGACAACATCATAGATGATGAGTACTTAGATGACTTTTCAACAGTTGAATTAGATAATGAAGATAAAGCATTAAATTTAATTAAATCTTGGTCAGATCCAAAAAATGGTTTCATCTTCAGATATTACAATGAAGATGGTACTGAGATGATTGAAGTATCAGCTGGACTTGAAAGACTGTTTAGATATCTCGGTGAGGTATCAGATTCCAAGAAATTATTCATTGGTACAGAATCTCGATTTGCAGATATTCTCGACAGATTGAAAGAGCTTGATGAAAACACCATCGATGATCCTCTGAAGCGAATAGATGAGCTTGAGAAGAAGAAACGTGAGATAGATGATCAGATAGCCGAGATAAAGAGAACAGGTCACGCTGCAACCTTCACTCCTCTGCAGGTTCAAGAGAGAATCAGTGGAATTGAGAAGACAGCAAATGATCTTCTATCAGATTTCAGACAGTTGAAAGATAACAATCACAAGATATTTTCTGAACTGTGCCTGAGACAGCTTGAGGTCACAGAGAATCGTGGAACATTACTCGGATTCATCCTCGAACAGAGTGATGAATTGGAGAACTCTCCTCAGGGTCAGAGTTTCAATGGCTTCTGGAGATATCTCAGTGGAATAGATCCTGACCAGACAATAGCCATAAAAGCAAAAGCCATTCATGAAAGACTTCCTCAGCAGAACATAAATCTCGATTTCTTCAACAATCTTGAAGATGCTCTATTTGTAGCAGGTCGAAACATTCTAGATGAGAATCATCTTCTATCGGAAAGATTGAAACGCGTCATCATCAGAAAGAGCAGCGCTGAATATCAGTACATTGCAAATACTTTGAAAGAAATAAAAACAAGTGTGGTTGAGAACAAAAATACACTGCCTTACAAAGATGTAGCAATGGTTATAGATGGAAATGCACAGCTATCAAATGATATGGTGCGTCCTCTAGTCCTTCCAAAGGGTGAGGGCTCAGGTGATATTTCAGAATATAAAACAGTTGATCCTCCAGATATTGATCTCTCACAGCTTCTAACAGACATATATGTAAATGAAGATGCAATCAGAGAGACAATTGAGATGGAGAGAGCAAAGGCTAAAGAAGACAACAGACTTCTTACCACAAACTATCTATTCAAAGTTCATGAGATCAAATATGGCCTTGCAGAGGTGCTGACTTATCTATCGATACTGTTCAGGTCTGACTACTGCACGGTTGATGATAAGAGTCATGAAACAATTGAATATACCAGTTATGAAACAAAAGAAAAAATAAACTTAACAATTCCGAAGGTGGTGATTGCAAATGATTGATAATTTAGAAAACAACAACTCAAAAGAATGGGGCGAGGTATGCGTGAAGCTGCTTATGGGTCCTCTGTTCAAAGATGAAAACGAAGAATTATTTGAAAAACTTGATTTGTGGTTCAAAGAAGTCAATGCTTATTTCAACATCATCGGATTGAAAATAAATTATAGCAAAGAACAGAACTATGCCTTTCTAGAGCCAAATGAAGATGAAGAGGGAAATGTAATATCAAATGATAGATTATCAAGACTTCTTATAAAGCACCCTCTTACATATGAAACATCTCTTGTTCTTGTGATTCTAAGAGAGGAACTTGATAAATTTGAAATTGATGATACCTCATCTGATTTATTTATTTTAAAAGAAAGTGAGATTGCTGAGCTTGTGGAACCTTATTACAGAGATACATCAGATAAGGTCAAATACAATGATTTGATTGCATCTCAGTTAACAATCATTAGAAATATGGGATTGATCAAACAGATCAAATCAAATGGTGCTACATCAAACATATCGGAAGATAGAGTGTTCATAATTCGTAATATAATCAGAGCGAAAGTAAATGCAGCTTTCTTAAAAGAATTTAAAGAGCGACTTGCAGAATTACAAGGAGAGAAGGAATAATGAGAGAATTGGAACTGGACTTTGGCATTGAACACACAGGCTATCGCCTATCATATTTTCAAGCCTTCAACTGGGGTACATTTGATTCTCATATTGTCACCCTTCGAACTGATGAAAAGAATTCTTTATTGACCGGTACCAATGGATCTGGTAAGACCACTCTTGTAGATGGTCTTTTGACATTGCTTGTTCCAAGCAATTACAGATCGTACAATCTATCAAGTGGATCCGATGGTAAGAATGGAAGAACAGAAGAGAGCTATGTACTTGGTACATATTCCACAGAGAAGAGCGAGAATGACTACTCAAGCAGTCGCAAGACTCTTCGTGATAAAACATGCCACAGCATCCTTCTTGCTGATTTCTCAAATAAAACTGCGTCCCATTCACTGACTCTGATGCAAATAAGATATTTTGCTTCAAATGGTTCAATGCGCAAGCAGTTCTTCATAATTGAAGGCGATTTCTCCATTGAGATGATGAATGAAAAGAAAGTTGGTTACAACACCAGCGCAAACTGGATTGTGGATTTGAAAAAGGCCTTCCCTGAGTTGGTCATCTCAAGTTTCGATACCTTCAAACGTTATTCATATGAATTCGGTAAGCTATTTGGTTTCAGATCTCTTGATAAGGCTCTGCGTATCTTCAGTCAAACTGTAGGTATGAAGGACCTCACAAATCTAAATGATTTCATCAGAACAAAGATGCTTGATGAAGATGATATTTCCGACCAGTATAAATCTCTTCTTAGAAACTACCAGAACCTGAAAGACCTCAAGAACGTCATTGATAAAGAAGAAAAACAAATTGAAATTCTTCAGGACATCAAAAACAATGGTAGACGATATGAATTGAATAAGGGCATGAAATATTCCAAAGAATATTTAAGAGATCAAGCTCTTCCTGTATGGGAAGCTCAGACCTCCATTGCTTTCATTAATGAGGATATTGAATATTTCTCAAGCAAGATAGATGAGATGAAAATTCAAAAAGATACACTGGATTCTGAAAGAGAGGATCTAACAAATCAGATTGATCAGATCACTGAAACTCTTGCATCAGATTATAGAATCAGACAGATAGAGAACTTAAAAAGAGAGAGAAGTTCCATCAAGAACTTGATGGATATCAAGATTCCAAAACGAGAGAGCTACAAAAAGAAAACTGAGAT
>JBFHKM010000210.1:0-3540 GCA_041595335.1 Sphaerochaetaceae bacterium | reverse complement strand
TCTTCCGTGAAATGAATTCCCTCATCACTGACATCAAGTTCATCACATATCATCTGTCTCCATATAACAGAGCTCTTGCCCGTGTGGGAGAAGGATGTGTTCACCTCAACCTTGCCACCAACATCAAGAGTCAGACTGATTGCCTGCTTTGGAAGATCTGTGAAGTAGTTTGAGAATCCACTGACTCCTGGAGCTATGCTCAATCCAATACCTCGTGCGTAAGGCGAGAATGTTGAGAGTTTTGTCTTCAATGATTTTGTAACTTTATATGCAGCATACTTTCTGTTGAAGTAACTCTTGTTCTCCAGTTCTTCAAGCAGAGCTTTCTGCTCTGCCATCTTCTGCAGTTCCATTATCTGAGATTGAATTTCATTCTCTTTGAGATTGTATTCTCTCCAGAGAAATGGTGAGTACTCAAGATGCTTTCCAAGCTTTGTGCTGTGTATCTGAGAGGATGCAACAGAGTTTATGTATCCAAGACCATCAAAGAAATTTGATGGAGGATTGTTGCTTGCAACAACTGTGAATGATACCTTGAGTGCCTTCACCTTATACAGTGGGAGGAATCCTGCAAGATAATGTCTTGTGATCTCCTGACTGAACAGCGGATATGCTCCTTGATCTATTGTGCAGTCAATCTCCTCTGCAATTAAATTGTTCTCACCATCAAGCCATGTGATTCTTTTTATCAGAGCATCACTTTTGAATGTAGGGAAGTTGCAGTGAATCTCAACAGCTTTGTGTGTTATAAGTGCTCCAAGTGTTGCCAATGATGCAAAAATTGCAGGATATATGAGCTTCTCATCTTTTGGAGAGAAACTTGGTTCTTTGTGTATGGTTATCTTGTTCTTCTTGAGAGAGCATGTGTTGGCTACATTATCAAGAATGAGACCTGGCCACTGAGTTGGAGTGTATATGTCCACAACATCATCAATTATCTCGGCTGACACTCTATATATAGGATTGTCCTTTGTCTGCTGTCGTCTCAGATGAATGCTCGAGCTGAAATTCAAGAGAGTGCCTTTTGGATTCACCTCTTCCTGCTGTTCAACTGCTTCAGCATCAGATGATTCTGATTCTCCATCTTCCGTTGAAGAGCTCTCAGCATCTTCTTCTTTTTGAGATGATACCTTCTGAAGCTCCTCTTCAAAGTTTCCAAAGGAGTAGTCGAAGTGCTGTGGCTCTGCAAGTTCTTTTGGAGTGTCCACCTCACGGTATTCAGTCTTGATTTGAGATCTTATCTTTTCAGCTTCTTCTAAAGTTGGAGCCAAGACAAGTAACAGAGGCTGACCAATGTATGTGATTACTGATGAGTTCAAAAGAGGGAAAGATTCTTTCAATACTTTTATTCTGTTTGAACCAATGATATCTTTCGCTTTTAAAATATAGCAATTGGAATCTAGTTCAGGAAAAGTATGTGTTGCAACCTGCCCAATTCCTTCTTGTGCCCTGACTACAATTCCCTGTAATGGATTCTCTCTGGACTGTGATCTTTTCTTCTTTGCCATCTACTACCTCAATACATATTAGAATACCATTTTTAATATTAATCTTCAATTAAAATCAGATGTGAGGAAAAGAATTAAGTGGCGTTAGATTTAATGAGATGAATGGAAGCTCTGCTTCTGCTTTCTTGTCTTTTATCTGAATATTTATAGCTGCTGTCCATTTTTTCATGAGGATCTTCCTTGCAAAGTGGGCTCTTCTGTGAGATTTTGAGCTGTTTTCTAAAAAATAATTGAAATTATTGAAAAAAATCAAAAATAATTTTTAGATTCTAAGTCTGATTCATCATCTGTGTTCTTCTGCTATATGTTTTCTCAAGAATTGAAATCATTTTCAATAAAGATGTATTTATAAGTTAGTTTTTAAAAAATGATATGTAACTTCTAACTAACTTATTACATAGGATAATTGCTAAAAATCACCACTTCTACACACTTTTTCAGTGAAAAACACCATAAAATAAGGACTTTGTACATAACTTTGACCTATTTGTAGTATGTTGGTGTTGACTTCTGCAAACTTATTCATTATATTATAAACATATTAACAACAAGGAGTAACAGATGAAAAAGTTTTTATTAGCATTATTAATATTGACAGCAATAGCAGCAAGCAATCTAACTGCAAAATCATATTCTGTTACTCTCAACGCTTTTGTTCCTGAAGAAGTAACATTTGAACAAACAACTGATGGCTACCAAGTAAACTCAAATTCACCAACAGCTGAATATGGTTTCTTTGATGCACACGGTAATGAAACAGATGCTTACCAAGCAAAAGTATTCAATGTTGTTGCAGCTTAACTTATTGGAAACTGGTATCTTTTAGAAAAAAGAGAAAACAAATATGATCCAACTCTTCGGAGTTGGGTCTTTTTTACGCTCCGCCTCGTCTCTTTGCTTTCAATGATGTTTATCTCATCTTGAGAATAGATATCACAGCAAGACCTCTCATGAACTGAATGACAATGAAATATCCAACACTTTCATTTCTGTAGAATTGAATATTGAATCTCACTAGATCCAAATAAGAAGAATTTGCATTCAACTCTTAAATTTATGCTGCTTAGAGAGATCATGTGCTCGTTATCATTCTTTCAAACGGAAGGAGTGTTTCATCTCATCTTCCTATCTTGCAATCTTGCATTGGATTTGTCCTGATTTCATCAGATGGGAAAGTCTTCTCAATTGTTTTCAAATCGAAAAATCCTCCAGATTGGAAAAATTTTGTGCTTTTTTAAAAATAAATGAAAAAAAAATAAAAAAATTTGATGAATTTTTTTTGTACGAAGTTATATCTGAGGGGAAAAGATATCATGTTGTATTCTTATCATCGCCATTATCTATTTTTGAGCTCAAAAGGGCACTTTTAACACAAATCTAACAAACTTCTAACATACATATTACATCTAAAAAATAGGCATTTTTAAGACTTATACAAACTTATACACCTAAAATACCCCTAAAAAGACCACTTATACCATAACTTTGTACATAGTTTGGTAAATTCTTCCTTGACTTCTACAAACTTCTACGGTATATTATAAACATATTAAGAACAAGGAGTAACAGATGAAAAAGTTTTTATTGACAGCATTAGTATTATCAGTGATAACAGTTAGTAGCTTAGCTGCAAAAACATTCACTATTACTCTTAATGCTTATGTACCAGAAAAAGTATCATTCGAACAAACAGCTGATGGTTACCAAGTTAATTCCAACTCGGATTCAGTTGAATATGGTTTCTATGATGCTCAAGGTAATGAAACAGATGCTTATGGTGCTAAAACTTTTAACGTAGTTGCTTCTTAATAGATTAGAAAATTAAAACTAAAAAAAACGACATGAAGACAGAAAAAAATTCAATTCTTAAAGGGTTGAATTTTTTTGGTCTTTAATTGCTCTGCTCATTCTAAGTCTTTGCATTCATTGACATTAAAATCTTCAATCTTACATTCTATAAATTATTTTTGCATTCATTTTTTTGTAACTTCTAGATAATTAGAGACATCTGTTGTAATATAGCGGCATGGAC
>JBFHKM010000209.1:0-3605 GCA_041595335.1 Sphaerochaetaceae bacterium | reverse complement strand
TACAAAGATGGAGGATATAAATATGCTTCCATATTTGTTTTGAAAGCTGTAATTACCATCCAGTAAATTGGAAATAATAGGAACAACAATATGCTAATCATTATAACTGCACGTAAAACTTTAGGCCACTTTTTTTTATTCATATCATTCTCCCTAACTCATATCCTGTACGATAAATGCCTTTTGATAAGAACCAACTACAATTATCATCAAAATCATCCATATTGTTGTTACAGCTGCACCAGAACCAAGATTCATTGAAACAAATGCCTCTCTATAACTCAATATTGCAAAGTTGGTTGTTGATCCATTAGGACCTCCACCAGTCATTGTCCAGAACAATGGGAACTGTTTAAAGTTCTCTATTATTTCCATAGATACGGCTATCTTGATTACAGGAGCCATGAATGGAATTGTAATTGAGAAGAACCTTCTTGCAGGACCAGCTCCATCTATTGTTGCTGCTTCTAAAATGTCTGATGGAACATTCTGCAAACCAGCTAGAAGTAACAGGGTCATAAGTGGTATCTGCTTCCAAAGAGCAGCCACTGCTATTCCTCCTAAAGCGGTGCTTGGATTGTTAAGAATTGCAAGGTCACTCACCCTCCCACCTGTAACAAAGCTTATTAAGTATTTGACAAATCCATATTGAGGTTGGAACAACCACATCCATATCAAACCTGATATGACGGTTGGAACAACCCAAGGTGTCATCATTATTGATCTAACAAAACGAGACCCCTTAAAATCTCTGTTAAGAATCAAAGCTAAAGCCATTCCTAAGATGAACTGGAAAATAATTACAAATATTACAAATACAATTGTATGCCAAGCAGCTTCTGGTATCTGGCCAGTTTCAAACAATTTGGTATAGTTCCTAAAATTATTCCAAGTTCCTTTTTTCCCACTTATTATATTTTTAACACCATATTTTTCAAAGCTCATTATTATTGATTGGATTATTGGTACCACAATAAAAGATACAGTCAAAATAACAGCCGGTATGGTAAGTACAAATGCGTAAGCATTATCACTAAGTTTTTGCGATCCTTTTTTCACATCTCTCCCCTTTAATTTGAAACCCAAAGCTTGTTGGGCTTTGGGTTTGATAAGTTAAGTTTTTTAGTCGCTTAACTTTGCATTTGTGACCTTTTTGAAGTCAGCAATTGCAGCATCAACATCTTCATTACCAACTGTAACAGCCTGAGCTAAAGAACATAATTCCAAGTTTAAGTCATTCAATTGAGCAATTGCTGGAGATGCAGTTACATTGTTAACTGAACCTGATGCGCCTTTCAATACAGGGTTATTTACAACCCCACTCATATTAGCCATGCTCTTTCTTGCAGGATATGCAGGAGTTAAATTTGTCAAATAATCAGATAGTCCTCTTTCACTAATTACATATTGAACAAATTTACTTGTAGCATCAGCTCTTGCCTCACCATTATCAACTAATACAAAACAATGTGATTCAAGTTCTGATTGACCATTTCCATTTCCACCTTTCAAAGGAGCTGCACTTGCAATGAATGATTTAGCATCTGGATTGATAGATTGAATGCCATTGAATCCCCAAGATTGATCGTAGTACATTGCAAGTTGGCCTAATGCAAATAAGTTACGAAGGTCTTTTAATTTAGCATTCTGTGGGTTGTAACCTTTTTCATCAAGTTCTTTTAACATTCTAAATGCATCGTAGAAACCTTGATTATCGCAATCAAGAGAACCATCTGCTGCTAGAGTATGTCCACCAAAGTTAAATATCATACCTTGAATACTTGATCCTGAAACAGGTACTGATGCTGTTGTTTGACCAAATGCATAAACAGGGTTTCCATTACTATCCTTTAATTTTGATAAAGCTTTAGCATCTTCCAGCATCTCTTCATATGTAGTTGGAGGTGTGTTTGGATCAAGACCTGCTTGTTCAAATAAAGTTTTGTTGTAATACAGTACATAAGGTGAAACATATAGAGGAATTCCGTATGCAACGCCATCGATTTCAAATGATTTCATAACATCTGAATAGAAATCATCAATAAACTCTTGAGGTAATATATCACCAACAGGAGCAGCAAGACCTGCATCCTCAAATCCCGGAATCCAACCAAGTTCAGCAAAGATACAATCAACTTTATCTCCACCACCTGCCATGTTAATTACTTGGTTTGATATCTCACCGTAAGGTGCTGTAACCCATTCAATTGTAATATTAGGATTTTCATCTTCAAATCCGGTTTTTATACCTTTCCAATACTCTTCATAACCATTCTCTAGTAATGCATAGTTTGCAACTTTAATGGTTACTTTGCTATCTGCCTGCGATGTCTTTTCATTCTGTCCATTGGCAAAAATACCACCAATTCCAATTGCAGCAATAAGAACTGCAGTCAATAATTTTTTCATAATTTCAAACTCCTTTTGTTTTATGAATGATTTTTATAAAGCAAATATTATACCTATACACACGAGTGTACATAAATATAAATACCTCCACAGCTTTTATAAAAATTAACGACTAATTATTATACACACGTATGTATAACACCCCTTTAGGATAACATCATAAAAATATATGTCAAGATTTATTTTTAAAATGAACTAAATTCAGACCATTTCATGAATTCATAATCAGAACCTGAGTTTTATTTTTTTCTCTTTATATGTAATAAAAATACCTATATTTTAGTAAATCCATCATCTTTTTAAAAAAATAATCGCATATAACATAAAATTTTCCTTTATGTTTTTAAAAACATATGATATTATCAATCGAGTTGTTTTAAAAAAACAATCGCTACATATTCAAATTTTAAAAACAAACTTAACAGAAGGGAAAGATGGATTCAAAAAATATAATCAAAATTCCATTACCAGATAAAGAAATTGAAAAAGAATTAAAACAAGACATACGAGTCCGATTTATCTCTACAATTCCATATTTTGGACCAGGTGCAGCAAGGTTGCTTGAATTGATAGAAGAGAAGCAGAGTGTATCTCTTGCTTGTAAATCAATGGGTATGTCCTATTCAAAAGGCTGGAAGATATTACAGAAGATCAAAGCAGCAACCAACCATGATGCAGTTCTCACTCAAAAAGGTGGAAACAATGGTGGACTCACTGTTCTTACCCCTTATGGAAAGAAACTGCTTGTCAGTTTCAGACAATATGAAAGAGATGTACAGGAATATTCAAAACAGCGTTTTGAATTCTTTTTATCTGAACAAGAAGAGGATTTTGATGAGTAACGATAAATCGAGAACAAGCGTTGATTTCAGACATGATCCAGATCATCCAGTGACCCTTCTTGCAGGTTTTATAATTCTATTTATATTCATATTCTTTATGTCATTCTTTGTTGGAAGATATCCAATCAAACCAATAACATTGATAAAAGTACTGCTATCAAAAATATTCTATATAGAACCTACATGGCCATCAACAGTTGAAAATGTAATATTTAAAATTAGAATGCCCAGAATCCTCTCTTCAGCTATTATTGGGGGTGCATTGAGTGTTTCAGGCCTTGCTTATCAAGGAATGTTCAAAAATCCAATGGTATCTCCTGATGTACTTGGAACAAGTGCAGGTGCAGGTTTCGG
>JBFHKM010000208.1:0-3606 GCA_041595335.1 Sphaerochaetaceae bacterium | reverse complement strand
GATGAGAGTTAAAATACACAATATAAAAAAATATTTCATTCCTAACTAAGTATGAAACATATATCATAAATGTGTATATTCTCAAATAGATGCAGCTATTTTGTTAAGAATTATGGAGATATCATGTGTATTTGATTACAAATTTTCAAAAAGTTTTATAATGGACAGTTGAGGAGAATCTTATGAGTTTTAACAAGCATGATTTGACACGTAATCTTTTTATGATCAAGAAGAGTGGGTATGATTGGTGGTGGCATTCTTTTACAGCAACAGACAGTGTCACGCATGAAAAGAGAGCGTTCTTCATAGAATACTTTCTTATAAATCCTTCTGAAAACAATGATGAGCCAATTTTTGGCCAATTGCCTGAAAACAAAGAGAGAGGAGTAAAGCCATCATATCTCATGGTCAAATGTGGTACATGGGGAAAAGATGCACTACAGCTCAATCGCTTCATAGCATGGAATGATGTTTCAATCGATGGAGAGGATTCTTTCAGGATTGAGGCTCTGGATGTTCTTGCAAGTGAGAGGAAATTGATTGGCAGTGTTGAGGTATCTGAGACAGATGCTAAAGAAAAGCCTTATATGATGTCTGATTCAGGTTCTATGTCATGGAATTTATCAGTGCGCAAAGAGATTGCATTCAATGTGGGGTACGGAGCTGGAAAATTTCTGAGAAAGATAAATGCTTTTGAGATGTATTGGCATGCCGAAGGAATGAAAACTCATTACAGTGGTACTGTTATTTACAACAGAAGAAAGTTTGATGTTGATGAAGACAATTGCTTTGGATATGCAGATAAAAACTGGGGCAGTGGTTTTACATCACCTTGGATTTGGTTATCTTCAAACAATTTAAAAAGTAATATAACGCATGAGCAATTAAAAAACAGTGTCTTTGATATTGGAGGTGGCACTCCAAGAGTTTTTAAGATTCCTTTAAAAAGAAAACTGCTGTCTGCATTTTACTATGAGGGATCAGCTTTTGAATTCAATTTTGCTAAATTTTGGAGCAACACCCACACAAAATTTGAATGCAGAGAGATTGGTGATGAGATGGTATGGAATATTGAGCAGAGATCAAGAGATGGTAAGATTGAAGCACATCTTAAATGCAAGGTTGCTGATATGATTTTGATAAATTATGAAGCACCTGATGGCTCTAAAAGACACAATCATCTACTCAACGGTGGCAATGGATATGGAAATATTGTCCTCTATAAAAGAGTCAAAAAAAAATATGTCCTGCTAGATGATATTGATGTAAAGAATCTTGGATGTGAATATGGAGAGTACAGTGAATGAAAAGTCATACTGTAAAGATTCATATGGGATGAATATTTGATTTTAATTTCATGAAACCTATCTTATACACATTATCGATAAAATTTGGAACATTTTATTGTTTTAAAAAATCTTTTTACCATGCATATGTCCGCATTATTTTGCAAAGTATTACAGCTTGTATTGCCATAAAATATTTTTTTTCTGTTACATATATAATAAATTTGTAATTTTTAATTTCATTCTACAAAAACAATTACATATAAAATCCCATTGCCTTTATGGGAAAAACATAAGATGAATAACATCTATAAATAAATATATATCTAATAAATATTGAAATTTTCGTCTTATCCCATTACTATCATAAATAATTAGAAGTAGAAATGATAAAAATTCAGAATTGTTGAATAATTCAAATAGGAGCAAAACTATGAAAGCAGCAAGATGGTTTGGAAATAAAGATGTCAGAGTCGTTGACATGGAAACACCAGAAATAAAAAATGATGAAGTATTGATTGATGTACAAGGTTGTGGAATCTGTGGATCAGATTTACACGGCTTTCAGACAGGAGCATTGATGTCTGTTGATGAGGAACATCCTGTATCTCACCAAAAAGCACCATTGACAATGGGTCATGAATATTCAGGAATTATCAACAGTGTTGGTAAGGATGTTACAAATGTTAAAGCTGGTGATAGAGTTGTTGTAGAACCTCTTTTATTCTGTGGTACATGTAATCCTTGTAAAGAAGGAAATTACAACACTTGTGATTGTGTAGGTTTCCAGGGCCTCAATGGTAATGGCGCATTTGCTGATCAGACAAAATTCAAAGCTAACATGATTCATAAGATTCCAGATTCAATGTCATTTGAAGATGGTGCTCTAGTTGAACCAATTACAGTTGCATACCACTCTTTAAGAAAGGGTAAATTTGAAAAAGGCATGTCTGCTATAGTTTCAGGTGCTGGTACAATTGGTCTTTCAACAATTAAATGTTTGAAAGCAATGGGTGCTGGTGAGATCTTTGTAATTCAAAGAAAATCAGTTAGACAGGAATATGCAAAAGCAGAAGGTACAACAGTAATTGATCCTAACGAATGTGATGCAGTAGCTGAAATCAGAAAGCTAACTGGTGGAAAGATGGCTGATGTTGCTTTCGAAACAACAGGTTCACAGCAGTGTTATGATCTATTGGTAAGAAGCATCAAAAACCAAGGTACTGTAGTTATTACAAGTATTTGGGAACACAACATCGAAGTAAATCTTAACGATTTAGTAGTTACAGAAAAAAATGTTGTAGGAACAATCTGCTATAACGGTAACGACTTCGAAGAAGTTATCAAGTTAATTGGTGATGGAATTCTAGATACAAAAGGTTTGATCACAAAGAAAATTGCTTTAGAAGATATTGTTGAACAAGGTTTTGGTACACTAACAGGTCCAGACAAAAAGAAACATGTAAAAGTTTTGGTTATTCCAGAGACTTCATCAATTAAAGATGAAATTGGTAAATAATTCACATCTTTGTTTAAAATAATATATATTATGGAGAGAGTCGTTTGGCTCTCTTTTTTTTATCTCAGAAGGGCAGCAGTGGATATAATGAGATGATGATATCCTCCTTTAATTCTCTGTTTCTTATTACATTGCTTTGTGGGTGTAAAAAGAGTAAAATTAACTTAGAGCAATAATGGAATTTAGAAAGTATGATGATATAAAATAGAGTCCTGAATTCATACGTCTAAAATAGAGTTTATTGATTAAGGAGTCAACTATAAACAATTATGATTAAAGAAAAAGATTTGGAATTATTATATACTAGCTTTTTCGCCTCTAATCAAAAGGGCGTATATAGCCCTAATAAGTTTATTTGTTGTTGCAATCATAGCCTTCCTATGGGGAAATCCTTGTTCTCTTTTTCTGGAATAGTATTCAGCCAAAACAGGGTTACTCCTAAGACTGTTGCTAGCCATAAGGTAACAATATTTCCTCAGAACTTTGTTTCCTCTCTTGGATATCCTACCATGTCTATCTTCATTTCCAGATTGATAGATTGTTGGATCAGTTCCTATGAAAGCTATCAACTTTTGATAACGACTAAAGCGATGAATATCTTGAACTTCAGCCATGAAATGTGCAGCTGTGGTGTCACTGATACCAGGAAAAGAAGTGATAATTTCCATTTCTTGAGGATGAATTTCTTTTTCCATATTTACAAGAGCTTTTGTAAGTTCTTTGTCTTCCTTTTTGAGATAAAGGACAGTTTTAGCCTGATGCTTTGTTATGGCTGCATGAAGGTCTACACCTACAGAGTCT
>JBFHKM010000207.1:0-3607 GCA_041595335.1 Sphaerochaetaceae bacterium | reverse complement strand
TTGAGTTGTGTATATATAGCTTTATCTTCTGTGCTGTACTCAGTTATGATGCTACTTGCTTTTTTTGATAATTCATCCACTTCACTGTCAATTAAGCTATATTCAACATGTACTGTCTCACTTTTCATGATATGAATGATCAATTCACCACTTGCACACCTGAATGTATATTTATTTTTGTTTATCTCATAGTCTTCTATGTTTTTTAAATATCTTTTCACTTTATCCAACTTTTTATTAATGTTTATTGATGCATCTAGCCTTTTACAGCGCCACTTGTTATTCCACTCATGAAATACTTCTGAAATTTCAAAAATACCAAAATTACTGGAATGATTGAAATCGTTGTCATTGCAAGTAAATCAGACCAGTTTATCTGAAGCTGTCCTACAAAGTTAGCAAGAGCCTGCTGTATTGTCTGCTTCCTGTTGTCTGTTATAACAATCAATGGCCATAGGAAATCATTCCAACGCCACATAAATGAGAATATTGCTATTGTTGCAATTATTGGCTTTGATAGTGGAACAATTATATTCTTGAAGATGAAGAATTCTTTTGCTCCATCTATTCTTGCTGATTCAATCATTGAATCTGGAAGATTTACCATGTACTGTCTTGCCAGAAAGACTCCAGTTGGAGTTGCAGCTGGTGGGATTATGATGCCCCAGAGGCTGTTAAGCATTCCAAGATTTTTAAGCTGTATGAAAATTGGAATCATTATTACCTGAAGTGGTATCATCAATGTTGCAATCATTGTATAAAAAATTGCATCTCTACCTTTAAATTTATACTTTGCAAGAGCATATCCTGCCATTATATTGATTGCAACTGCAATTACGGTGGATACCACGGCAACTATTGCGGTATTGCTGAAATACAGAACAAAGTTACCTTGGCTCAACGCATTTCTGTAGTTTTCCAATGTCCAATTTTTTGGAAACAGAGTGAGAGGAAAATTGAATAATTCAGTCTGCTGTTTGAAAGAGGATAGAAACACCCAGATTATTGGAAACATGCATATCAGAGAGAGTATCACCAGAGCTGTAAATTGTTTTTTGTTGTTTTTATTCTTACTCATTGTCACTGCCCTCCCCATTTTTTGTAATCTTGAATTGAATTATTGTGAACAGTCCAATTACCAACATCAACATAATTGACATTGCAGAGGCATATCCAAGCCTATCTTCCAGGAAGGCAACCTCATAAACCTGCTGAACAACAAATTTAGTTGCATAACCTGGGCCACCTTTTGTCATTGTTATTATCAATTCATATGCTTTAAACGACTGAATTGTAGCCAAAACCAGAACCACTAAAATTGTTGATCTTAACATCGGAATTGTAATTCGTTTGAACTTATCCCATCTGTTAGCACCATCAATCTCAGCTGCTTCATACAATTCAACTGGAATTGCCTGAAGACCTGCTATGTACATGACCATGTAATAACCACTTTGAGCCCAAACAGATACCATGATGACATTTGCCATTGCCAATGTTTGATTGGTCAACCAACCAACAGGACCTTTATCAAAAATAGAGAGTATGTAGTTGAAAATTCCCATCTCATCACCAAGGATGAATCTCCAAGAGATACCAACTGCTATCATACTTATTAGAGCGGGAATGTAGAAAATAGCTCTGAAGCCACTTTCAAATTTTACAGCACTCTTACTCAGTAGCATTGCCAAAACAAGAGATACTATCATCATCAAGAGAACGGTGAATACAGAATATACAATGGTGTTTTTAAATGTTATCCAGTAGACCTCATCTTGAAAGAGCATTTTAAAATTGTCCAAGCCGACAAAATAAGATCCTGTAAATATACCACTGTCCATGAAAGATAATCTCAATCCCATGAATGCTGGATATATGATAAAAATTCCAAATATCAAGAGATTTGGTAGGAGAAATAACATTGGAGCCAATGTTTGATGGAAGTTACCATCATTTTGTAGTTTTTTCATATTATTAATGTTGCCTATAAGACAGGTGCCATTTAAGGCACCTGATTTGTAAAATATTATTTTTTAAATCAATCTTTATTTGAAATATACTGCAGCTTTTTTATCAACATTTTCTGCTGCTGTTTGTGCTGTGATGTTTCCCATCAATGCTTGAACAATCTGTTCTTTGGTGTAAGTTGAGACCTTACTGAAAGATGTGTTTTTCCACTCATTAGCTGTGAAAGCTGGAGTTTTCATCAGATCTTCCTGGAATACCTTGAAATCATCACTGTTTGAAGCATACTGAACATCAGTATCAGTTCTAGAGGATAGATTGAATGTATCAGCACAGTATTTTTCATTGTGAGTTTTATCACTGAAAGCAGCCATCAAAGCCATAGCAGCATCTTTATTCTTGCTGTCTTTGAAAGAAGCTATGAACTTACCACCAGGAGTTGATGAATTGATTGCACCCTTAGGTGTGTTCACTGCACACCATCTGAAATCACTCACACCTTTGTTGTAGGTGTTTATGTTCCAGCTTCCTCCAATATGTGATGCAACAAGACCTGCTTGGAATAACTCTGATGGATTTTCAGATCCAAGCCATACAGATTTAGGCATGATACCTTCATCTTGGAATCTCTTGAGCATGTTGATTGTATCAATTGTGCCTTGATTGTTGAATTCCATCTGAGTCTGATCAGAATTCAAGAAATGTCCACCCATTTCATATAGAACGGTTGAGAATCTATGTGGAGTGAAGTCAAGAGCAAAACCATATTTGATTTTGTCATTTTTTTCCATCACTACTTTTGCATCTTTTTCAAATTCTTCCCATGTCCAAGTTTTACTCAAAGTTTTTACATCAAAACCTGCATTTTCCCACGCATCTAAATTCACAAGCATTCCATTTGCAGTTGCTTCTGTTGGATAAGCGATTAATTTACCATCAGAATTGGTTGCATAAGCTACTTGAGTTGCCATGAAAGATGATCTAACAGAATCAATATCTGAAACATAGTTGTCGATTGGTTCAAAAGAGCTCAAAAGATTGGTAACATTTGTAGTTGTAACTCTAGCTAAATCAGGGGGATTTCCTCCACTGATCATCATTTTAAGTTTTTCTTCATAGCCGCTGTAAGCAACAATCTGCATATCCACTTTGATGTTGGGATTGCTCTGTAGATAATCATCAATTGTATCTAGAAAAACATCTGATTCATCTCCATCATTGAACCACAGCACTGTCAATGTTGTTTCCTTATTGTCTGAAGTTGATTTTTCACTTGAACCCTGACTAAATGCTGGCAATACAAACATAGAGACCAGCAAACATAATGTAATAAATTTTTTCATCAAAAAAAATCCTCCTTAAATGCAGCAAAAGTATTTTCGCAAAACGTTTTGCTATTTATCTATAATTGTATCCATATTGCATATTTGTCAAGGAATAAATTTCAAAATTTTCCCTATATTTTTTTCAATATAGTTTTAAAGCTCTCTCAAAATTTGAGTTTGAATGTATCGATTATAATGCAGAGTATTGGAATTGTGTTTCCTTAAAATACCGCACTACAAAGAGTTAACAGTAGCTTGAAGTTTTTTGCATAAAAAATGATTTATTAATTCAGATTGTATTTATGCACGAACAACTT
>JBFHKM010000206.1:0-3641 GCA_041595335.1 Sphaerochaetaceae bacterium | reverse complement strand
TGTGAAATATCTTTCAATTGAATGCATAGCTGCATCAAATGCACCACTTGCACTCTGATAGGCTGGTAAAGTTGTGGTCAATTTTGGATTTTCAAGAGCAAATTTTAGAAGATTGAATTGGCCTCCAAGAGATCGTTTCATACCTTCTTCGTTTGTTATAACGCTTCCCTGACCCATTTCAGAACCAGCTGCTGCATTTGTTAAAACCACACCCTTGTTTATTGAAGGGGCATGAGAATCTGGAGTTTTCTTTCCAGAATAGAAATCATTTATGTCACCATCAAACTTTGCACCAAGCGCGATAGCTTTAGCACTATCTATTACAGAGCCACCACCAACGGCCAGTATAAAATCAATACCCTGTCTCTTTGCTATCTTGATACCTTCTTTTACAAGAGCAATTCTAGGGTTGGACTTAACACCGCCAAGTTCTGTGTACTTGATGTTGTTCTCATCTAGGCTTTTTGTAATTCTGCCCATAAGACCTGATTTTTTAATTCTGTCTGATCCGAAATGGATCAACACATTTGTACCTTGAAATTCTTTGATTAAAGAGCCACATTGGTTCTCTACATCTTCTCCAAATATAACTTTAGTTGGAGTGTAATAAGTAAAATCTTGCATATAAATTCTCCTTGTTTATTTTATTATAGCAGTTAGAAATACTTTTTTAAAGCTAATAAGTTAGAGGTGCATTACTTTATAATTTACAGATGCCCAAAATGGGGGTATCATTAATTAAGAGGTAAATAAATGGATATTACATTTTTTGGTGCTGCCCGTCATGTAACAGGTAGTTGTACTCTGGTAACCTGCAATGGTCTATCGATCATGATAGATTGTGGGTTAGCGCAAGGTAAAGATCAAAAGGATATGGGTGATGCTTTGGCATTTGATCCTGCTTTAGTTGATATTTTGTTATTGACCCATTCTCATATAGATCACAGTGGAAGAGTTCCACAGATGGTCAAAGATGGATTTAAAGGTAAAATTTATTGCACAGAGGCTACAGAAAAGCTCTGTCAGATAATGTTGGCCGATAGTGCGCACATTCAAGAAATGGAAAACGAATGGGTCAACAGAAAGAATAAGAGGGCTGGTAAGAAATTGACAGAACCTCTTTACACAGTTGAAGATGCTTATAAAAGTTTGGAATTCTTCAATCACATTGACTACAAAGAAATTGTAGATTTAGGTAATGGAATTAAATGTAGATTTGTAGATGCTGGTCATTTGCTTGGTTCTGCTTCAATCGAACTTTGGTTGAAAGAGGGCGATGTAAGAAGAAAATTGGTATTCAGTGGTGATATTGGAAATTTTGATCAACCTATTATCAAGGACCCTGATTACCTTGATGATGCGGATATAGTCATCATGGAATCTACTTATGGCGACAGAGTTCATAAAAAGCCAGAAGGTGCTGTTGGGCAGAATGTTCCAACTGCAGTAAGAGCTCAAGAATTCGCTAAAATAATAAAAGAAACATTTGATAGAGGTGGTAATGTAATAATACCATCCTTCGCTGTTGGTAGAACTCAGGAAATTTTGTATCTATGTCGATATATAATTGATCATAAAATGCTTCCTAAATACCCAAATTTGCCTGTGTATGTAGATTCTCCACTGTCAGTAAAGGCAACTGAGATATTTGCTTCTTGCATTCAAGGATATTATGACAAAGAAGCAATGGATATCATCAATAGAGGTGAGAATCCTATAATGTTTCCTTCGTTGACTACAATTACAGATGTTGATGAATCTAAAGCTCTTAATGGTATAACAACCCCAAAAGTACTGATATCATCATCAGGTATGTGTGATGCAGGTCGTATAAAACACCATCTGAAACATAATCTTTGGAGACCTGAGTGCACCGTTTTGTTCTCTGGATATCAAGCAAATGGAACACTTGGACGATCAATAAAAGATGGTGCAAGGCACGTTACAATTTTTGGTGAGCAGATAGATGTCAGATGTGAAATTAGAGAATTAGAAGGAATTTCTGGTCATGCTGACCAAACAGGTCTATTGGATTGGATAAAAGCTTTTAAAAAAGAGCCCAAGCAGATATTTATCAATCATGGAGAGGAAGAGGTCGCTCCATTTTTTGCTAATTTTGTTGTTAAAACCCTTGGAATTAGAGCCTATGCTCCTAAGAAGTTTGAAACATTCTCATTGATAGATGCAACAAGTCTACCTAAACAGAGTGAAGCAAAACTTCCAAATAGTGCAAATAGACAGCTTACAGAAGCTTTGTCTGCATTGGTTGAGGGAAGAGATGGACTTGAATCTGTTGTTGCTAGGATGATTGAATCAAGCAGAAATATCAAGCTTGATGAAAATGATGCAACAAGATTGACAAATGCAGTTGAAAGACTTGCTAGTGATCTGGAGTACCTTTCAATGAAGTGGGGTCCTGATGTTGAAATTGATGACAAGGATAAAAGTGCCAAATAGTGGTTGTGTTTATTAAACAATTGAGGTTGCAATTGATACTTAATTTGTATTCAGTTGCAACCTCTATTTTTTGTTTAACAATTATTCGTAAATTTTCTTTCCCATTATATAGCTGGTATCTGTATTCTCAAGAAGGTAGAATCCCATCTTCTCATAAAATTTTATAACGTTGTTGTTGTGTCCACTTATTCTCAGATGAACACCAGGAATTTTCATTTCATATAGTTTTGTGATGAATTCTTCAACAAGACTTCTGCCAATTCCTTGGCCCCTGATTGATGGAAGCAAATCTATTCTCAATTTAGCTGGATATCCAGAATGTTCCCATAGCCCTTGTCCATGACCTTTAAGAATGTGATCAAAAACTCTTTGTTCCGCATCAGATTTTGCTTCCAAAGCTTTTACATATTCTTGCAGTGGAGGAAGCCAAACTGTATTGAGCCAACTGTTGTATAAAACAGTATTGCTTGTTCCAACTGCATAACCGGAAGGCATGTTGTTGCGATCCAATGCAATTGAACATAATTGAGGCTCATATTGAAAGTAAGGAGCACTGAAATACTGTCCTAACAATAAAGGGTTGTTGAATAAATTTGTTGCATCATTTCCCCCATCAGCAGTTTTTGTAGAGATGTTGTATAGGTAGGGGATGTCTTGAGCTTTTATCGCTCTAATATTATTAGGCATAATTAATCCTTCTTTTCATATCTAGATTATATCAGAAAGTGTTCGGTATCAATAATAATCGGAAAATAATTTAATATGTTTTAATTTAATTTTTTTTTGATACTAAAATTTGAGTGAATAAATCGAGATTGCAGTAAAATGATAGAATAAATGCGAAAAAAAGGTGATTAATAATTTATTGTATTGTAAGAATTTAAGAAAAAACTCATTTTTTTTGTAGATTTATTTTAATTTTATCTTTACAAAAAATAGCATCCATGCTATATTCCATTTCACGAGCTAAAAAAGTTAATGACGACTTATTAAGTACTTCTTTTAGGAGTATTGGTATTTGTTGATAATGAAATTTTGGTTCTGTTTATTGAAATTTAGAGCGATAGGAAAGAGAAGAAAAAAGAAAGCAAACCGTCAATTTTCAGAGATGAATATTGAGAGGGCTTTCTGTCAATTCAAAAAATAAGAACTAGAATAAGAAATTAAGCTAGGTTCTTCTGAGT
>JBFHKM010000205.1:0-3659 GCA_041595335.1 Sphaerochaetaceae bacterium | reverse complement strand
TATTCGACTGAAGAACAGTGTCTCATCGTAGTAATCCTTATTGAAAGAGGCAATAACACCTTTTGTTCGTTCTGCTCTGTAAGTTTTGATGGTGTTGTAGGTCTTGAGCCTTGCCATCTCTGCTTCTTCTTCATTGTGAATATCGAAAATCATGGGTTTCATCTGAGCTGCCAGTCTGTAGAGACTCTGAGCTCTCAGCCATTTGGAGTAGTCATTTCTCTGTGCATGATATAAGAAGGATTCAATTGGTACATTTGCAATTGCTTTTTGAAGCTGACTCATGCTTTTTGCTTCCCATATGATATCTCCAGTTGATGGATCCTTGAATAGGAAAGGGCCAAAACCATAGTGAGTTATTACATACTCATGAAGACGAGATAGCAATCTAGAAGATTTTTTCCACAGGAATTCTGCACCATTTTGAACAACATCATCTCTCACATCTTTATTCATGCTTTGAATTAGGATTGGAAGATTTGTATTCTCCTTCTTTATCTGCTTTGTGAATTCAAGTCCTGCAAATTTATGTTCCTTTCCATCTTTATTGAAGGACATATCAGTTATTATGCCCAATATGTTGTTCTTGTAACGAGAGTAAAGGTAATCTGCCTCTTCATAATCTTTGGCAAGTACAATTTTAGGACGACCACGCATCCTCAGAATCTTACCCCAGTTGTTCAATCCCTCTAAAATACTGGATCTGTTCTGCAGAATCAAACATTGATACAGAAGAGGAAGGAATGAAGAATAGAATCTTACAGAGTTCTCAACAAGAATGATGACCTGTATGTCAGCTTCCTTTGTATCATGGTCAATATTGATTCTATCTTCCATGAGTTTGATCATGGCGAGGAATATCATTGGATCTCCTTGATAATAGAAGAAGTTATCAATGGAGGTTATCTTTTTAATCTGTTTGTTTCGTTTGTGAATAGGAGATGGAGATAGAACAACAAATGGTAAATCTGGGAAAACTATCTTCACATCATCTGCAAATTCTTCAACTTTCTCATCACCAATATCAAGCATGGAGATGACCAGTTCAAATTCTCTGTTTGAATTAAGAAGCTTCATGGCTTCAACAGGAGAGTTTGCATGTGTTATCTTTGGTGGATTTGATAGACCTAGCTGTGTGTACTCACTGTAAAGGGCCTCTTCAACTCTACCGTCAACTTCCAAAAGGAAGCGGTCATAATCACTGCATATGAGCAATACATTGTAAATGTGTTTTAACATCAAGTTACTAAAAGGTAACCATGTTGGATCTAAATTATACATGTTATTGATATTATCACACTACATGTACTCTAACAATCAAAACGTTTGGTAACCTTTACAAAAGTGAATCTTATTCATAATACATAAAGCCAACCTTAAATAAAAAAAGCTCTAATTTTTTTAGCTTTTAATAAATAAATATACAAAAAATATTTATATTCATAAGATTATTTATATTAAATTAAACGATACTTAAATAAAATAATAAAAAAGTTGACGTATCAGTAAAGTAGATTTACTCTATATTCACAAGTAAGGAAACATTAGGAGGTTTTCATGTACGATTTAGAGAAAGTAGTATCAGAAATTGAAAGAAAGAACCCTGGACAAAAGGAATTTCTGCAAGCATGTAGGGAAGTAATAGAAAGCGTACTTCCTGTTATTAATGATAATCCTTTGTATATAAAAAATAAAATATTAGAAAGAATTACTGAACCTGATCGAATTATTGAATTCAGAGTATGTTGGGAAGATGATAATGGCGAGATTCAAGTTAACCGTGGTTGGAGAGTTCAATTTAACAACGCAATTGGACCTTATAAAGGTGGTTTGAGATTCCACCCATCAGTAACTTTGGATACATTAAAATTCTTAGGATTTGAACAGACCTTCAAAAATAGTTTGACAACCTTACCAATGGGTGGTGGTAAAGGTGGATCAGATTTCTCTCCAAAAGGTAAGAGTGATTCAGAAATCCTTCGTTTCTGTAAAGCTTTCATGAGTGAGTTGGTGAACTATATTGGACCTAATACTGATGTTCCTGCTGGTGATATTGGTGTAGGTGGTAGAGAAATTGGTTACCTATATGGCCAATACTTGAGAATGAAAAGAGAGAACACTGGTGTGCTAACTGGTAAACCACATGATTTCGGTGGTTCATTGGTAAGACCTGAAGCAACTGGTTATGGTGCAATGTACTTCGCAGAAGAAGTATTGAAGCAGGCAGGTGAATCAATTGTTGGAAAACGTATTTCAATAAGTGGTTTTGGTAACGTAGCTTGGGGTGCTGTTAAAAAAGCAACAGAACTTGGAGCTAAAGTAGTTACAATCAGTGGTCCTGATGGCTATGTTCTTGATGAAGATGGAATAAATACAGAAGAAAAGATCAACTACATGTTGTATTTGAGATCTTCCAACCAAGATATTGTTGAACCATATGCAAAGAAATTTGGTGCTAAATTCTTCAAAGGTAAAAAACCTTGGGAAGTTCCTGTTGATATGGCTTTCTGCTGTGCTATTCAGAATGAACTTAATGCAGAAGATGTAAAAACATTGAACAAAAATGGTTGCAGATATTTAATTGAAACTTCAAACATGGGCTGTACTGCAGATGCAGTTGCAGAAGTTAAGAAAACTTCTATGGTCTTTGCTCCTGGTAAGGCTGTTAACGCTGGTGGTGTTGCAGTATCTGGATTGGAAATGAGTCAGAATGCTGCTCACATCTATTGGAGAGCAGAAGAAGTAGATGAAAGATTGAAACATATCATGAAGTCAATTCATTCTCAATGTGTCAAAGAAGGTACACTTGAAGATGGTAGCATTGACTACATTGCTGGTGCAAATATTGCAGGATTCAAAAAGGTCGCTGATGCCATGGTAGCTCAGGGATATTAGAAAGTTCTCAATTTAGATTTATAATATTTTTTAGGAGATCCGGGTGAAAACTCGGGTCTTTTTTCAAGTTTGAATACAAAGTTGTTATAAATATTGGAACCAAACTAAACATCAGTGAAGTAAAAAAATAATAAAAAATAAACATAAAAAATAATTTAAAAAATTTTGTTAAGTAATATCACTCAAAAAAGGCTATTTAGAGTTGTCCAAAATAGGTTCAATTTGTTCTGAAATGCTATATAAGTTTATAAAACTTAAATTTATAGTTAGGTTTTATATGGTAAAACTATATAACTTTTATATAGTTTTTGGTGTTTACCATTTTGAAAAAATCACACACTTGATACCGACTAGTAACCATGATACTGTAGGGGTGTTGAAAGACAAGGAGAGCTTAGACATGGTAGAACCTAGATTCGAAATCACAAGAGGAAGGAATAACAACAATATGTTCCAGCCAGATGAGAGTAGAGGATTATATTCTAAAATTGCAAATCAGAAGACTGTTCCTAAAGAAACAGCAGGCTCAGTTGCAAAACCAATGGAAATGAAAAGTGTCCACGTAGAGGGCAAAACCGTTGATAAAAAAACTAGCTTTTTAGGATTCCTAAAAAGGAGTAAGTGATTTAAGTTTTCATTTAACATGCTCCATTATAGTTTCATTATTATAAAAGTAAGATGTCGAGTTTTCCCTCTCGGCATCTTCTTTTTATTTTAGAACGAATTTGTATCTTTTTTTGAATAACTTTTACATTCGTATAAGTATT
>JBFHKM010000204.1:0-3661 GCA_041595335.1 Sphaerochaetaceae bacterium | reverse complement strand
ATATCATATGAAAATCTTGAGTAGAATTATATAGATAGAAACAACAATTTCTTATTTAATCTTGAGGCAATATAATTGTGGTGGTGTTCACAACAAGAAGTCCAATTATTACGGAGTTTGAATTGAACTTGATGTTGTGAATACATATCTTGTTATTTATATTCCTTCATGTAATCACCATGAGCTTCTATCAACTCATCACACATTTTAACAATATCATCAATTGATAACTCTGCAGAAGTATGAGGATCTAGCATTGCTGCTTGATAAATATCCTCACGTTTTTTAGAGACTGCTGCTTTTATTGTCAGGAGCTGTGGATTGATATTTGTTCTGTTCATAGCTGCAAGTTGTTCTGGAAGTTTTCCAACCTTGCATGGGGTAACTCCCTTTCCGTCGACAAGACAAGGAACTTCAACACATGCCTCATTAGGAAGGTTATCAATCAAATCATTATTGAGAACATTTCCTCCAATTGTATATGGAGTGTTTGTAACAATAGATTCCATTATATAGGAAGCATATTCTCTAGATCTCTCATGTTCTATTTTACCATTGTTGAGAATTTTGTCTCTATCATCATTCCATTCTTCAATCTGCTTTATACAACGTCTTGGATATTCATCAAGAGGAATGTTATATTTTTCAATTAATTCAGGATATTTATTCTTGATGAAGAGAGGATTGTATTCAGCATTGTGCTCACTTGATTCTGTGCAGTAATAACCAAAGCGTTTGATATATTCAAAACGTACCATATCATCATGTTTTTGAGTTCTGTTCTTTTCTTCTGCTCTTTTTTTGATTTCAGGATAAAGGTCATTTCCATCTTTATCTTTAATTTCTAAAAGCCATGCCATGTGGTTTATTCCAGCAATCAACTCTCTTCTTCCCTCAATTTTATCTTGCATGTCTAACTTCTCAAGTAATTTGGAGGAGCATACCTGAACACTGTGACAGAGTCCCACTGTCTTAACAGAAGTATATCTTTGCATGTAACCTGATAATATTGCCATTGGGTTTGTGTAGTTTAAGAAGAGTGCATCTGGGCACACCTCTTCAATATCTTTTGAAAAATCTGATAGGACAGAGATTGTTCTCAGTCCTCTCATTATTCCGCCAATTCCAAGAGTATCTGCTATTGTCTGTCTCAGACCATATTTCTTAGGTATTTCAAAATCAACAATGGTGCTTGGATCGTAGCCGCCAACTTGAATTGCATCAACAATGAAAGTGGAACCTCTTAGAGCTTTCTTTCTGTTCTCAACACCTAAGTAAGTCTTTATAGTTGCCTTTCCTTCATTAACGTTGTTGTTAATGGCACTTAGAATACTAAAAGATTCTTTGAGTCTGATAGCATCAATATCATACAGTGCAATTTCTGAATCACGAAGTGCTGGAGTGCACATGCAATCTCCCAATACATTTCTTGCAAATACAGTGCTACCAGCACCCATAAATGTAATTTTTGTCATTTTCCTTTTCTCCTTATTGTTTTGATTTTAATATTTAGGCAATAACTGTCTATACACCGAGGTGCATTTTAAATATCAATCAAAACTGTTTTAATTTTTCATTATAATTTCCCGCCAGTTGTAGCTATTCCAGCTATGAATCTCCTCTGGAAGATGATGTATAGAACAACCATTGGTATGCATGAGATAAAAGATGCAGCCATCAACTCAGGATAATTTGTGGTGTACTGTCCTTGCATTTTTGCGAGTGCAGATGATAATACAAGAGATTCCTTTCTTGTATTGACAATCAAAGGCCACATAAGATCTTTATAACCAAACAATGCTGTAAATATACTCAATGCTATCATTGAGGACTTGGTTAGAGGTGCCATTATCAATAGGAATATCTTACCTATACTGAGTCCATCTAATTTTGCAGCTTCTTCAATATCCTTTGGAAGAGTCATGTAGTTCTGTCTCATAAGAAATGTTCCAAAAGCAGTAACCAATCCAGGATAGACCAATGCAAATATTGTATTTGTCATTCCAAGTTTGCTCACCATCACATATTGAGGAATTATAAATATTTGAGATGGAACCATCATCTGAGTCAGAACAAGACCGAAGACCAAGTTCCTTCCTCTGAATTTCAATCTACCAAGAGCATAACCTGCCATTGATGCTGTTATGATTGCACAGATTATTCTGAATATGATCATCAAAAAAGTATTCTTATAGAGCAATGCAAAATTTATATATGCTACAACTCTTGTATAGGCTCTTGGGTCCCATTTTGATGGAAAGATTACAAACGGTGATACCTGTGTTGATTCTGTGATACTTTTGAAGGATGTTAAGAACATCCATACAAATGGAACTAACATTGTTATGGAAACTAAAATTAAGAAACAATGTATATATATGCTGGTGCTATTTTTCTTCTTCATTTTCTTATCCTTTAGTTGTAATGTACCCATTTCTTCTGACCAATCAATTGAAGTGCTGTGATGAGCAATATCATCAACAGCAGAACCACAACAATGGCTGAACTGTAACCATAATCATTTTCAACAAATGCACTTGTGTAGAACAAATAGACCAGAGATTGTGTTTTTTCTAATGCGGGATTTGATCTACTCATTATCATGTAGATGAAATCAAATACCTTCAATGCAGCCAACACTCGTGTTACAACTACGAAGAAAATCATAGGAGATATCATTGGAATGGTTATGTTAAAAAACATTCTAAAACCTGATGCTCCATCTATATCAGCTGCCTCATAATAATCCGTAGGGACTTCCTGAAGTCCCGCAATGAATAAAATCATGTTGTAACCAATATCAGACCAAATACCTATAAATGCTATACTAAAAATTGCTATACTTGGACTGCTTATCCAATGAACAGATGAATTAAATATATTATTTATAAGTCCAAATTCTGAGTTATACATCCATTTCCAAACCATAGCTACAGCTGCAGGAGCCACTACCATAGGTAGGAAGAAGATTGTTCTATATACATCTTTTCCTTTGATTTTTCCGTTTAACAGTTGTGCTAAAACCAATGATATAATTATCGAGACAGGCACTTCAATAATTGTATATTTTAAGGTATTTCCAATACTCAAGATGAAAGATCTATCTTTAAATAGCTTTGAGTAATTGCTCAACCCTACAAATGTATTTCCTCTACCGAAGTCTCCCGTTTTAAAGAAACTTTGAAATATGGTGTTTAACATTGGATACAGATTCAATACGACCAATCCAATAACCGTTGGAAGTACCAATATCCACGCCCAAATGAAAGTATTTCGCTGTGTTAAATTCTTCAAACCCTTTTTAGCCATAAATTAGTCCTTTTATTTTTTAAGAGATTGTCTTGTTTCTTTACCAGTGCAAAGAAACAAGACTTAATCATTAATTTTTATTCTTCTGCTATTATAGCGTTCATCTCATTTGCACCTTTGATGCAGGCTTGTTCTACTGTGATTTGACCCATCCAAGCTTCTTTCATGCAATCATAGATTGCATTGTTCCATTTTACACCGCTCTTTGAGTTAGGGAACATTACCATATCATCTTGCATATCAATATAAGCTTGTAAATTGAAATTAGGAGCACTGTTTACCCAACCATCGGAAGTACCCTTATAAGCTGACATTGTAACACCAAGATTTGCCTGTTTGATCTGAGCTTCTT
>JBFHKM010000203.1:0-3672 GCA_041595335.1 Sphaerochaetaceae bacterium | reverse complement strand
TTTAAATCTGGCTACACATACGGTGATTTAATAAAGCTTGAATACAATGGAAAGGTTTATGAAGCTCCAATTGTATCTAAATATAGTGATGTAGATCCTGATGAATACTTAATTCGTGTTTATGATAACATCGTTGAATTCGCTATCAATTATGATAATTGTTTCAATGAAATCGGTGCTAGCTTAGATGATGAATGTATATTATCAATGAGTAAGAAATCAGGATATGCAGTTGAATATAAGATGCGTTATCTAGAGACTTCTTTGGATAGAGAGGATTATCTAACTGATTCTCAATTTGCTAATTTCAGAGCAGTTGAAGATGGCCACATCAACGAAGGTATTTTATTCAGATCTGCCAGCCTTACAGCTTTCAATGCTAGATCTCCTTATGCAACAGAGCTTGCTAAGAAAAATGGAATTGTCAGCATAATCAATCTTGATGATAATGATGAAACATTGAAAAGAGATTTAGGATTCATGCCAAATGATTGGTATGAAGCTCTATATAACGAGGGTCATGTTGCTTTGATTGATTTGAATGCAGATTACCGCTCAGAAGGCTTTAAAGAGAAGATTGCTGAAGCAATGAGGTTCATATCTAACAATGAAGGCCCTTATTTAATTCAAGGAAGTACTGGTATAACAAGAACAGGATTCTTCTGCGTGATACTTGAATCTTTATTGGGTGCAAATCAAGAGCAGATTGAAGCTGATTATATGAAAACCTATGAAAATCTTTATGGTTTGAAAAAGGGCACCACTCAATACAATTATGCAAAGAAAATGCCTTATGAAATGCTTGCTTCAATTGCAGATGGAGTTCAGTTGAAAAATGAAAACTTGGGTAAGATAGCAAACAATTATCTACTGGACATAGGTTTGACTGATTGCGAGATAGTTAACATTATAAAAAACTTAGCATTATAAAATACTGAGTTAAAATTTAAGAGATGCTGATGCTGTTTTTTATAATAGTATTGGCATTTATTTTTTAGTGGTGTTAAAATATTATATAAATGAATTATTAAATAAGTGAGGTATTATGTATAACTTCAAAGTAACAGAAAAAGAAAGAATAAAAGATTTGTTAGAAGAACATTACAGTACTCTTTTAGCAATTCCAGATGATTTTTTTGAGTTGGCTATAATAGATGATTCTAAATATTACAGCATTGAAGATGGTGATAAAGCTGTTGGATTTTTTTCATTCAATGAAGACGGGCAGCTTGTTCAATTTTATGTAAAAAGGGATATCGTAAAAAATACAAAATTAATAATAAAAAGAATAATAAATGAGTTTGAATGCAGTATTGCAATGGTTCCAACTTATGATTTGATATATTTAAATAGTCTTGCATCTGTTAAAAAGGCCAAGAGAATTCATGATCATCTATATGAACTGAACACAGATAAGTTCAGTCGTATTGAGAGAGCTGATATAGTAGCTAGGCTTGCTACTATGGATGATCTTGATGCAGTTGTTGAACTTGAAACAAAAAGCTTGATAAGGCCCTCTAAGCAATGGCTATATTTCTATTGCACAGCTGTAATTGAGAATAAAGGACTTTACCTTTTCTATAAAGATGATGTCTGTGTAGGAATTGGAGAGAACCGTACTTGGTTCAAAGAAGGCTGCAGCTATTTAGGAGTTATTGTACTTCCTGAATATAGATCTCAAGGGATTGGTAAATATATCATCTCATATTTAATTGAACTGGGGTTAAAAGATAATCTAAACATTCTGGCATCAGTAGAAGCTTCTAATGAAAGCTCAAATAAAATGTTGAACAGATTGGGCTTTGAAGACAACTTTCAGATTCTTAAAGTACGATTGATATAGAAAATCACCAAAATCAAAGATAAAACCTTGCGGATTTGCTATGGAAGTCTGATAATTAAATCGAGGCAAATAAAATGTATGAACAATTGTTTGTAAATTATGAAACTCGAGTTATGAAAAGAGATTTACTCGAAACTGAGGATTATCTAAGGTCCCTGAGAAAGGTATCTCAATTTCTTTATGTCGCAAAGATAAAGAAAGACTCTATATACGATATTGATTCATTAAGAGAACTTGATTATTTATATTCAAAGCTCATAGAGAATTCTGATTTCATGAAGGCCAATATTGAATCAGGAAGTAAATATCTTGATGCCGTTGAGGTCTATAGCACATTCTGTAAGGGCTCTCTTCTAGAGAAATATGATATTGATCCATCTATTTTAGATTGTCGATGTCCTATAAAAGAAGAGAGTGAATTCAGTATAATTCCATCCCAAGTATATGATAAAATAAATGTTAATCAAGTTTTGAAGCTCGCTCACTATAAATGTGATGTAGATGATGAACATGAAACTCCTAATTATCTTGATACAGTCCATGCTCTAATGGAAGCCCATTATCTGGTTCCAATAAGTATGCAATCTTGTGTGGCAAACAGTCTTGATGTTTATGCAAATATCTTATGCATCTGTCCTTCTTGTCACCTTCACCTGCATACAGGTTCAAAAGATGAAGTAAGAGATATGCTGGAGAAGATATACAATGAACGAGCAGATCGATTAAAAATCTCAGGAATAGCTAAAGATAAAGAGACATTTTGGAATTTGATTGAAAAGAGTGGAGAGTATTTTTAAATGTCTGTATTATTTTACACAGCATATATTAAGTAAAAATTAGTATTTTGGCTTGAACTGCAAGCTTTTTGGTGAAATAATAAATCAACGGATTATAAATATGGAAGAAGATTTATTTGTTGATTACATCATCAAGATACGAAACAATAAAATGACAACTGCCAAACACTATTTAGATAGTTTGAATAAAATATCTAAAGTGATGGTTGAAATTGGTTACGAATTTGATTCTATCTATGATATAGATTCATTTACTCAATTATTACAGTTGAAAGATGACCTCAATAATAATATAGCTTTCAAAGAGTTAGATAAAAAAGGTCACCAGATGTATTCTGCAGGTCTGAATCGTTATATAGAGTTCTCTGAAGGCAAGTTACTTGATATGAGTGATAATCTTCTAACTCTACTGGATGAACCTTGTCCTGTTAAGCCTAAAACCTTTAGAAGCGAAACAGAGAGTGAGAGACGTGATAGAATAATCGTCAACCAGGTACTACAAGCTGCACATTATCAATGTGAGATAGATCCAGATCATAAAACTTTTAAATCTAAATTAAATAATCATTCATACATGGAAGCCCATCATTTAATTCCTTTAAATGTGCAAAAAGAAGTTTCAAATAGTCTTGATGTATATTCCAACCTTATTTGCTTATGTCCAACATGCCATATGCTCTTGCACCACGGTTTGAAAGAAGATAAATCAAAGATTATTGAGAATCTTTATGATGTCAGAAAATACCGCATGCAAGATGCAGGTTTAAGATTTGGAAAACATGAATTTAATGAGTTGCTTGAAGAGAGTGGGGTTTATTGAAGCAAGGATTAAATATTATAAGTTTTATCTATAACCTCTTCTTTTATGTAGTTGTTATTGAGCCAAAAACTAACTCTTGAACGCTTTTCTCCTTGTGGTGTTAGCATGGTAGTATTTTTGCTGCTACTATCATGAGGACGTATGTGAACTTTTTGTTTTTTATTTCCCTTTATGAAGTGCTTATAATCGTTATTTGATATTTTCGTCTTTGT
>JBFHKM010000202.1:0-3682 GCA_041595335.1 Sphaerochaetaceae bacterium | reverse complement strand
GCTGAAGTGGCAGTTGATGAAGCAGTAGCAATAATCAGCTAGTGCAGATTCTGTAAAGAGTGTAAGATCAAATTTAATGTTAGATGGGGACAATGTGTCCCCATTTTTTTAATGAAAAATCTTATTGGGTATGTGATATAATTTAGATTTGTCCAATCAAGATTTCTACGATATGTGATGAATTTTTACTCATTGAGATAGATGCATAATGTGAATGCAAAGATTCTATTTCTATACATTTCTATGTACTTTTTGAAATAATGACAGAGTTCTCTCTGTTTTTTCCTCTGTAATTTTAAACAGAAGCTGCTGCAACATGTCTTTGTCTGACTTTGAATTGCGGTTAAAGAGCAAAATAAGTGCATAATAAAATTCCTTTAAATTATTTTGATAAGTATTATATAAAAAAGTAGCGATTGGCTTGACAATAGAATATTTTTGAAATACAGTTGCTAGTATCAATAGTTGCTAATGGCAACTATTGACTGCTTAATTATTTTACATCATGGAGGACAATATGGATGTATGTTCATTTTCAAAATTATTTGATGAATTAAAAACTACCGAACAATATCTCAAAAATGAATATGGTTTGACTTTCAAAGAATCAGTGATGCTATGTTCTATTGATGCAGGATTTAATGAACCCGCAAAACTTGCAAGTCAACTGAATCTATCTCCATCTCGAACAAGTCGTTTGATTTCCTCTTTAGAGAAGAAAGAACTATCTGTTAGAACCTCCAGTACAGAAGATAAGAGAATCATAAAGATTCAGTTATCGAAAAAAGGTAAAAAATTAATCAAACAAATTCAAAATAACCAATTACCATTTCCTTCTTGTCTTCAACAGACTTTAGAGGGATTGGATGATAATTGTTAATTAGAAGACTTATATAAGATAGAGGAATATAAAGATGAGTAACAAAATTTATGTAATAGTTGGTGGCGTGGCCGGTGGTGCTGGTGTAGCTGCTAGATTGAGAAGACTTGATGAATTAGCAACAATTATCATGTATGAAAAGGGACCATATGTAAGCTTTGCAAACTGTGGATTGCCTTATTATGCTGGCGGTACAATTGATGATAGAGAGAAACTTTTTGTAACAAAAGAATCCACTTTAACAGATGCTTTCAGAGTTGATGTAAGAGCAAATACAGAAGTCGTTTCAATCGATAGAGAGAAACAGACTGTTGAAGCTAAGAATTATAAAACTGGTAAGATTGAAACACAGTCATACGATCATCTTATTTTGAGTCCTGGCTCATCTGCTTTTGTTCCTCCTATTGAAGGTATTGATAACAAAAAAGTACTCACAGTAAGAAATGTTCCAGATATTGATAAAGTTGTATCTGCAATGGACGGCGCTAAAAAAGCTGTAGTTGTAGGTGGTGGATTTGTTGGTATTGAAATGGCAGAGAACTTACAGGAGAGAGGCCTCAAGGTATCTCTTGTTGAAGCAGCTGACCAAGTCATGATAACTCTTGATAAAGAGATGGTTGCTCCTGTTCATCAGACCTTACGTGATAATGGAATAGATCTATATCTCTCACAGGCTCTTAGTTCTATTGATGATAATGGTGATACAGTGAATGTTGTTTTACCTGATGCAACAATCAAAGATGTAGATTTTGTAATTCTATCAATTGGTGTTCGACCTGATACCAAGTTTGCTAAAGATTCAGGAATCGTCACTGGTCCTCGTGGACACATCGTTGTAGATAAAAGATGTTTGACAAATGATGAGCACATAAGTGCAATTGGTGATGCAATTGAATATCCATCTCCTAACACAGAGGGAAACAATGCAATAGCTCTGGCTGGTCCTGTAAATAAAATGGCACGACTTTGTGCTGATTACATTGTAAATGGATCTTGCAGAGAATATAAAGGAACATTGGGAAACAGCATAGCAAAAGTATTTGATATCCATGTTGGTAGTGTTGGATTGAATGAAAAAGCTCTGCAGAGACTCAATATAGAATATGGTGTTGCAATTACTCACGGCAATGACCATGCTGGATATTATCCAGGTTCTGTTCCTATCACAGTTAAGGTTATCTATGATAAGAAAACAGGAAAGATATATGGTGGACAGGCAGTAGGCTACAAGAGTGTTGATAAGAAGCTTGATGTCTTCTCAGCTCTCATCAAGATGAATGGTACTGTAGAGGACCTTGCCGAATTTGAGCAGAGTTATGCACCACCATTCAACAGTGCAAAAGACCTTTTGAATATGTTGGGTTTCATCGCTTTAAACGACATGGATGGTCTCGATAATACTGTAACTTACAAACAGGCTCTTGAAATGAGAGAAAAAGGCGCTCTGATTGTTGATGTTAGAACTCAACTTGAATGGGATTTAGGTCATCTTGATGATTCTGTTTTGATACCACACGAAGAGCTCAGAGACAGATTGAGTGAGCTTCCAAAAGACAGACCTCTAATATGCATGTGTAAGGTAGGACTTAGAGGCCACATTGCTTCAAGAATCTTGGTTCAGAATGGATTCAAGGAAGTTTATAACATCACTGGTGGTTATAAAACAATGGAAGGAGCCCTAGATGATGATGAGAAAGCTAAATCATACATCTATGAAAAATCATGTGAAATAGAAGAATCTGAGACAGTAAAGGAAAAAGCAATGGTAAATTTAGATCCAGAAAAAGCGGACTTACAGATAGATGCAGCAGGACTTCAATGTCCAGGACCAATTGTAAAATTGAAATTGAGTATGGAGAATCTTGAAAAAGATTCAACTGTTATGATAAAGGCAAGTGATCCAGGATTTTTAGCAGATGTACAATCATGGTGCAAGATGATGGGAAACACTTTGATTGAGACAGGAAAAAAAGAAGGTCTTGTTTATGCCTTCATCAAGAAGGGAAATAACTGTGTTGCACCAACTGAGGGTACAAACCTTGCACCAGTTAAGAACGGAGCATCTTTGGTTGTGTTCTCAAATGATTTTGACAAAGCAATTGCAGCTCTTGTTTTAGCAAATGGAGCAGCAGCAACTGGTAAGCATGTAACTATGTTCTATACATTCTGGGGATTATCCATACTTAGAGCAAAACCTAACAAGAAGATAAAGAAAGATGCAATGGGCAAGATGTTCTCATCAATGCTCCCATCTGATATGGAACACCTAAAGCTCTCTGGCATGAACATGGCAGGACTTGGACCTAAGATGATGAAGAGCAGAATGAAGAAAAAGAATGTTGATCAATTGAGAGCAATGTTCAATCAAGCAAGAGCTCAAGGAGTCAAGATGGTAGCTTGTCAGATGTCAATGGATATCATGGGTATAAGCGCTGAGGAATTGATTCCTGGCGTTGAAATTGGTGGAGTTGCAACTTATATGGCTGATGCAAGTGAGTGCGATGTGAACCTATTCATCTAGTAAATAAGATTCAATAGATATGAAGTCAAAGAATGAAATATTTCTTTGGCTTTTTTCTTTCTCTAGAAAATAATTTTCTACAGGGACCTATCTATTTGAGAAATGAATGATCTTCAATTTTCAATAAAATTCATATATCACTGTTCTGATTCAGTTAAAAACATCAAATATGATACAAAAAATATATATTTTGTATATAACTTAGAAAACTTACAACACATAATAATATGTATTTATATATAATATTAATAAAAATTACACCTTTTGTTCACATAAACTTC
>JBFHKM010000201.1:0-3691 GCA_041595335.1 Sphaerochaetaceae bacterium | reverse complement strand
TTTTGAATGCAAGCAATATATTGGAAAAATTAGAGGCAAATAAAAATGGCAAAATTTAAAGACAGAGATTTCCTTGGAACAGATGATATGACAAGTCTTCTGCTGAGACTTTCAGTTCCAGCGCTCATAGCAATGCTGAGCAATGCATTGTACAACCTTATTGATACAATTTTCGTAGGTCGTGGTGTTGGAACACTTGCCATCTCCTCTCTTTCAATAGTATTTCCTCTTCAGATGATTATTGGAGCATTTGCTCTTATGTTTGGTGTTGGAGCTGCATCAATCTCTTCAATCGAACTTGGAAAGAAAGATAATGAAGCAGCTGCCAATGCAGCCGCAGGTGGCATAACAATTGCCATGATTGTGGCAGTTTTGATAATGATAGTATCTCTTGTCTTCATCGACCCAATATTGATGGCCCTTGGTGCATCAGAGGCATCTCTTCCAATGGCAAGAGAGTATGCAAACATTGTTTTATGTGGTCTTCCTTTCCTATCATTCGCAATGGTTGGAAACAATCTGACAAGAGCTACTGGCGATGCAAAGACAGCTATGAACAGCATGCTCCTTGGTACCATAACAAACATAGTGCTTGATCCAATCTTTATATTTGGATTTCACCTAGGAATCAGAGGTGCTGCATATGCAACCATAATCGGACAATTTTTGAACTGCATATACCTTCTGAACTACTTCTTCATAAAACGACAATATGCATTGGAGCTCCACCGAAGGCACTTCAAATTGAGAGCAGCACTGGTCAGCAAGACCATAGTTCTTGGAACAGCAACCTTTGTAAGACAGCTTGGAACAAGTGCCATTGCACTTGTTGCTAACAATCTTCTTGGTGCTTTCAGTGGTGATGTAGCTATTGCATCATATGGTGTTATAAACAGACTTGGTACATTGTTTGTTCTTCCTATTTATGGTCTGAACCAGGGTGTTCAACCAATCATTGGTTACAACTTTGGAGCAGGCAAGACAAAGAGAATCAAAGAAGCTTTGAAAATATCAATGAAGTGGGCTCTATTGTTGGGACTGTTTGGTGAAGTAATACTTCAGATCTTCCCTCATCAATTGATTTCAATGTTTGGTGATGATCCAATCCTGATTTCAACTGCAGTTCCTGCTTTGAGAATATACAGTGCAGCACTTCTGTTTGTTGGAATACAATCACTTGGTGCAACATACTATCAAGCAGTTGGTCGTGGAATTCCATCCATCATCTTGGGTCTATTGAGACAGTTCATCTTATTGGTTCCACTGATGTTCCTACTTTCAAGTATATTGGGTGCATCTGGTATCTGGTTATCATTCCCTATTTCAGATTTCTCTTCAGCTGTGATAACAGGAGTGTTCTTGATATTTGCAGTTAAAAAACTTCCACCTGAACAGATATCTGTTAGAGATGTGGAGTAAAATAGCACAAAATTTATAAATAAATGAGGACTGTTGATCAAAAATTAATGGTCCTTTTTTATTTCTCAAGAAATCATAAATGCAGTTTATTTAACATAAATTTATATCGATACAAATTAATAGATAAAAATATATTTTAATTATTCAACCCTAAAAAAGATGCAAAATGTCATGAAATCGATAAATTTATATCCATTTATTGATTTATTTGTAACTAATTCGTCATAAATTTTACTCAAATTTAGGAAATATCTAACTGTTAGTAACCTTAATAACGCCCTATTCTTACTTTACTCATTATAATTATTGTTGTAGTATCAGAACAAGCTTTTACGCAGTTTATCATCAATACTTCAAAAAGTAAGTTGTTGCTACATAAGAGTTTTTTACTACACATAAGATACTTTACAAAAAATAACATAAAGTATCTTTTTGTATATAGTTTAAATATTTTAAAATTCAGCAGTTTTAAAATGCATTCAAAAAGGTAGGTTTAATCTTTTAATAATCTGAACAATATTTGGATCATTAAATGTCGTTCTTTTAAGTTGCAGATGATGTGTTTTTAAATATTTTCACATCGTCAGAAAGACAATTAGCAAATTGAGGTTTACACAGTTATGGCAGCATATCTTGCAAGTATAACAAATTCAGCTCTTTCTATTTACTTCATAATTTTTACAATTGGAGCATTGGGCTATGTAATTGGTGGAGTACATATCAAAGGGATTTCACTTGGAACAGCAGGAGTACTTCTTGTTGCTCTTATTTGGGGAATCATAGTCAGTTATATCCCTGAATTCCACATTGGAGATAAAACGATTGTTCTTTATAGCCAGGCTATAAAGGCAAATTACAGTATGGTTTCTGGCATAGGAACCTCACTATTTGTAACTTCAATTGGTTTGATAGCTGGTCCTAAGTTCTTCAGAACAATGAATAAAAGCTCCCTTGCTTATATATGCAATGGTATAATCATCATTTTAATTGGATCAATAACATCAATCATATTCCTTCATATAGACAAAAGTTTGTCTCCTGAGATGGTAATTGGCTTGATGACAGGTGGTCTCACAAGCACTCCAGGTCTTGCTTCAGCTAAAGAAGCTGCAGCTCAAATTGCTGGAACAGTATCAGCATCTGGTGCTCTAAGAGACCCAGATCAGCTTGTTGCAGGTTATGGTATTGCTTATATCTTTGGTATTCTCGGTGTTGTTTTGTTTGTTCAGATCATTCCTAAAATTCTAAAGGTCAACATTCCAGAAGAACGTGAGAAGTTCATTGCTGCAAGCTCAATCACAATTCCTTCTCCCAAACGTGCATTGAAGAAACTGGATCCTCTGACTTTCTTCCCTTTCTTCTTAGCAATCAGCGTTGGTTGTTTGATTGGAAGCATCAAAATACCTGGCATCAACTTCTCCTTGGGAAGATCCGGTGGTACTTTGATTTCAGGTCTGATAATTGGTCACTACCAACACATTGGCCCAATCGACTGCCGCATGAAAAAAGAGACATTGAACTCATTCCGTGAACTGGGACTTGTTCTCTTCTTGATTGGTTGTGGCGTTCCTGGTGGTGTCAACTTCATAGGAAATGTAAAAGTATCATACTTCATCTATGGTGCCATACTCACACTTGTTCCTATGATAGCTGGATTCTTAATTGCTAAATATGTATTCCATCTTGAGATCTTCAACAACTTGGGCTCCATCACCGGTGGTATGACAAGTACTCCTGCTTTAGGAACACTGATTCAGACAGCTGGTACAGATGAAGTTGCATCTGCATATGCAACAACATATCCAATTGCACTTGTAGCTATAGTATTGGCTACAAAGCTTGTCATCTTGTTTGCATAACTTCTATTGAGCAATTGATCTATAGACTGTGGTTTTGACACCACAGTTTTTTTTACGTCTTTCAGAAATTCTGAAGCAAGGTCCAGTCATGATGATGCAGAAAATTGACAGATGTACTGCAATTGATGCTATAATTGAAGAAAGTCATCAGAGCTATTGAGATCAAGGAAGTAATGAGAAATGAAAATTGCACAGATTCAGATGAAGGTTGTTTCAGATAAAAACAAGAATATTGACAGAGCAGTTAGATATATTGAAGATGCAGCAAAAAATGGTGCAGATTTAATAATGCTTCCTGAGATGTTCTCATGTCCATATGAAACTGAGCAATTTCCTATCTATGCAGAAGAAGACGGTGCTCACACATGGAAGATGCTGTCTGATGCTGCAAAAGCAAACCACATCTATTTGAT
>JBFHKM010000200.1:0-3692 GCA_041595335.1 Sphaerochaetaceae bacterium | reverse complement strand
ACCTTAATGGAGCTGGAGTTCCCAACTTTGATCAGAGCAGCAGCAATTTGAGACATGATATTTCGAATACTTTCAGAATAACATTCAACGGCCCACAGATGTTCACACCTGATACATATCCGTACATATATTTGGAATATGTAGATGATTACAAATGGGGACATCTAAACAATTCTGAAAGCAATGAGAAATATCCAAGTGAAAAAAAATTCAATCACTATTATCAGATATATGGTGATATGAGAATAATTGGAATAATTCATCTGTATGCACAATACAAATGGACCTTAAAGAAGAACAGTCTGATTTCAGGAGAAGGTGATTCGGATTTGGGTTTTTATGTCTCCATATAATATTTAAATGACAGGCCGGAGAGAAATCTCTGGCTTTTTTTGTCTTTTTCTTTCTCCTTAGATATCAATATTGAGTAGAATATAGAGATTTATATCAATAATCTCATATTAAATTCACATCTTTCTACAAATAATAAATAAAATATAATTAATTGCTCCATAATTGTTATAAGTAAAAATATCAGTTATAATAACGGACAAGTCGAATTTCTAATATCCTTGATTGAAACATTCAAAATTTTAGAACATTCAAATTCTGACTTTACTGGGATGATAACTGATGAAAACTGAAATTACCATTTATTATAAAACCATATGAAAATAAGATTAAGAAGAAAAATTATAAGTTCTATAATTATTGAAAGCGTTCTTATTTGTGCATCTCTGTTTGCAATCTCTCTAACTGCATCCATAACAGATATTGAGCAAAGTGATGATTTAGGAGATGATATCTTTCCTGTTGGAGCATATCTGAATTATGGCATCTATGATTTCACAACTCTTCCTGATATGCCACTTAGATTCTCTGTTGCATTGGCAGGTGGTTATACAACCAACACAATTACACAGAATCCATCAGATGGACTTGCTGATTGGTGTGATGGTTATGAAGAGGAATTAGATTATGATACCTATGGAGTCATCTTTTCTTATTATGAATTCAAACTTGCACAGAAATATCCTCTTCCATTTGATATTCCAGGAACTTTTGATACATGGACAAGTCTTTATTGCAGATATGAAAGACCAGTATCTTTGATTGGAGACTCATCAGAAACCTCAGCATTCTATGATTCTGACGGTAATTTTAACTCTGATGTTTGGGACATTGATTCAGGTGATTACGTAGGTACTCCTGATTTAAATGGAAACATGTACCTTAGGTCTTTTGCCTGGAAAACAGGGACAAGCTACAAACACGAACTTTTGGATTTACCTTATACCTGGTCTCAGACTTTCACTTTTGCACCAGAGTACTTACTTTTCAACAGTGGAACTGATAGTTATGGTGGACTCACAGATTATATAAAGTTGAAAGAAACTTTTTACATCTATAAAGAATTGAAAAGTGAGAACTACATTTCTCCTTTAACAAATCAAGATTTCAGACTTTATAATTTGGTTGCAAGTGATTATATCTATTATCGTTATCTCAATGGGGATGGAGTTCCAAACTATGACCAAGATTATGATAATCTGACACACGCCATAGTGAACACTCTGAAATTGACAATTAAGGGACCTCAGATGTTCACATCAGATACTTATCCTTCTGCTTATCTAGCATATATTGCATCATACGAATGGGGAAAGCTGAACAACTGCTCAACAGATAACTATTACTCCAGTGATGATAGCTTCTCTCATTATTACAGATTCTCTGTGGATATGAGAATAATAGGAATAATTCATCTTGGTGCATACTATGACTGGGATTTAGATCAGGACAGTCTCATATCTGGTTCAGGAGATTGGACAGTTAACTGTTATATTTCATATTAAATATAAAGACACAAAAAAGGCTTCGCTGATTATCATCAACAAAGCCAAAATTATTTAGAGTATTAACTATTTTTTAATTAAGTTTCTTTTGATTTTCTGAGTACTTGTCATCACCATTGGTGTATCAAGTATTGTGGTCTTTGATATCTTTTTGTAACCAGATAGCTCTTTGTTGACAGCTTTGATCACTTCATCAATGCTCTCATCAATTCTCTCTTCTGAATGCTCTTCAAAATAAGTTGGATCTGGATATATTACAGCTTCAATACATTCTGCTGGAACATCTTTCTTCTCTTGATATCCTCTGATGAGAACCTGATTGACTTGGCTATATAATTGGAATAGATCTTCTATCTCTTCAGGGAATACATTCTTACCACCCTCTGTTACAATTATATTTTTAGCTCTACCTTTTAAATACAGATAATTCTCGTTATCAAGGTAACCCAGATCACCAGTTTTCAAGAAACCATCTTCTGTGAATAATTTTTTGGTGTTCTCTTCATCTTTATAATAACCAGCACAGTTGTTCGGACCGCGGAAAGCTATCTCACCAACTCCATTTTCATCTGGGTCTAAAATCTTGCATTCATTGAGTGGGAACACTCTACCAACAGATTCAATTTTGAACTTAGATGTAGGATTGAGTGTTACAACTGGACTTGTTTCTGTCAAACCATAACCTTGAACGAAATCAAGACCAAGCTGCTGATATTGCTTGAATACCTTTGGAGCAAGAGGTCCTGCACCACAGATCAAAATTTTGTTGTGATCCAAACCGATTTTAGATAGGATGTGCTTGTTGAAGAATCCCCTGAATGGGTTCAATCCAAAATGACTTTTGAAGAAACCATTGATGCCCATCAACATATGGATGAATCCATTTACAAAGAAGCCTTTCTTTTTGATCTCTTTCATCATACCAGCAAGTAGTTTGTTGTATAGAAGAGGAATACCCATGAAGAAGTTTACTTTACCTCTTATCAAATCGTTTACCATTCTTGAAACAACAATACCATGACCAAATACACATTCAGCACCATTACATACAGTCTCAAGTAAAACTGTTGTACAGCAGTAGCTGTGATGGAGAGGAAGAAGAGCATACATGATGTCTGTCTCACGTAAGTTCAAGAAATCATCCTCACATGCCTGATAAACATCAGTGATGATGTTTTTCTGAGTTAGAACAACACCTTTCTCATTACCTGTGGTACCACTGGTGAATAGGATGGCAGCTGTATTGTCTATGTGACTCTTTTCTATATCATAAGTACCTTCTGCTTTGACATCCCAAATAGATGGAGCCATATCGCATGCTTTATTCAAAGTTATAACTTTTTGCATTGAAGATAGGAAGTCTGCTCCATTCTCTTCAGCTGTGATCTTTTTCAAGATGCTTGTATCAGCCATGATAAATTTAACGTCTGAAAATTTACAAAGAGTTATGATTCTATCACCATGCATTTGGAAATCAAGAGGAACAACAATTCCCCCAGCAAAATGAACAGCTAGATAAGCGAGACCCCACTGAATTGAATTGGCACCTTGTACCATAACTTTGTCTCCAACCTTAAGACCATTTTCTTTTAAGTAACCACTGATTCTGATTAAATTTTCATAAACTTCTTTATAATTCAAACTGAAGCGTTCTGGATTGAACGTTGTAAAACAATTACGTTCAGGAAATTTGTCTTTTGTTATTAAGAACATTTCTACTATTGTAGGCCAGTCCCCTGTAAAATATTTGTTTCTATAAGGTTCGAGTTTCCTTTCCCATGAATGTTGCATAAAATTCCTCTTTATAAATTGACTAAATTTATCTTTGTGTTTTTT
>JBFHKM010000199.1:0-3724 GCA_041595335.1 Sphaerochaetaceae bacterium | reverse complement strand
AATATTGTTAATAACCACTTAAGTTTATTTTAGTAAATGATATCTCTTATTCAACGAGAGCGTAATATATAAATTTGAAATAAAATCAGAAAAATAAATAAATAAATGGGTGTAAAGTTTTAAATGAAAAATAGTCTAATTAAAAGAATACTAATTTACTTTATTGGTAATTTCTCATCTAAGATTTTATCTGTTTTTGAACATCAGATATCTCACTTATGTTATTTGGATTCTCCAAATATTGATTGATTTATATATCAAACACCTTGGGCAGCTGCCTAAATAAATTTATAAATTTTGACTTATGAAGTTTATGGTGGTATCGTTAAAAAAAGGGAGAAACTTATGGAAAGCAAAAATAAATTAAAGAATTTTACGATTGTGATGCTTGTTGCTTTGATTGTAGTACAATTCACCACACATCAATTGAGTTCGGGAAGAAATGGTGCACAAGGTGTGCATGAAGTTTTTGGGATTGTTACATTTGTTGTTATAATATTGCACTTGATTGCCAATAGGAAATGGATATCTGATGTCAATAAAAAGATAGGGAAGAAGAGCTTAACAAAACCTCTGACAGTTCGACTTATAGCTGCAATTCTTCTGTGCTTGTCATTTATTGGATTGGCTATAACTGGAATACTGATGTCTAGAGTTATTTTGGTCAACGTTGGCTCTCCTAGAAATGCAGCTAACCTTGGTGAGGTTCATGGATTTTTCTTCTTCTTATCACTTATATTGGTTCTATTTCACATATATTTGAACAAGAATTTTCTGAAAAGTTGGTTCAAAAAGAAAGCTGTAAAAAAGGACTGAAGATAATTCAACATCACTTTGCAAATTATATCTGTAATGGTTCTGTTGTAGGTTGAGAGAGAAGAAAGTAGTTATTAGATAAAAGAATGCCATTTTAGGGATTGCTCCCCAAAGTGGCATTCTTGTTCAATATTTATTAAAATTCTACGTACTGTTCTCTTTTTGCACCACAAACAGGGCAATGTTCTGGAGCTACATCAAGTACAGTATGACCGCATACAGGACAGATGAAAATTTTATTCAATTTCATATCATGACCAGCACGAGCTGCATCTTGAGCTTGTTTGAATAGTTTGACGTGGATCTTTTCTGCTTCCAATGCAAAATGGAATGAACGTTTTGCATCAGCTTCATTCTGGAATTCAGCAGTATGTAAGTAAACAGGATACATCTGTTCTACTTCATGAGCTTCTCCGTTGATTGCACCTTGAAGATTATCTACAGTCTTTCCCACGCCAAATGCTCCACCACCAGTAACTGAAGCATCAGCAGTAGTTCCGCCAATTACTCGGAAATGGTTTCCGGCATGAACACTTTCGGCATAAGCAATAGCCTTGAATAACCTTGCAATATTAGGAAAACCTTCCTTCTCTGCCATATCACCCCAAATCAAATAACGCATGTGAGCCATGCTCTCACCACCATAAGCTGAGTGGAGAAATTCAGATGTCATTGCATTTTTTACAGTCATATATAGACCTCCCGTGAAAAATTTAAAGGATCCTTGAAAACTGATCCCATTGTTTTAACGATAATCCTGATTGTGACTGATGTCAAATAAAATGATGTAGAAGTTGTCTTTTGAGCAGTTAATTTTGCTTGTAAAGAGTAAATTCCTTTTTTTGACAGTGAATTGATCTTATATTTAAAGTAGCAAAGTATTTAATCTCAAAAATATTTGGTAAAATCATTATTATTCAATAATTCTTTCCTGCGGTTTTTGAGTGTGGTATACTGTATCAGAGGTATAACTTATGATTGAAAAGATGCTATTTGGACGAACAGGACACATGAGCAGCCGTGTGATATTTGGAGCTGCTGCTCTGAGTGAGGTAACTCAGAAAGAAGCTGATGAAACTTATGAACTACTCAAGAAATATGATATCAATCATATTGATGTTGCTCAGAGTTATGGAACAGCTGAAATGAGAATAGGCCCTTGGATGAAGAGGGATAGAGATTCCTTCTTCCTAGCAACCAAGACTGACAGACGCACCAAAAAAGAGGCGATGGAAGAGCTATATCAATCGCTTGAAAAACTGCAAACCGACCACATTGATTTATGGCAATTTCATTGTCTTATAGATGAAAAGGAATGGGAGATTGCTATGGGAGAGGGTGGTGTTTTAGAAGCTGCTATCGAAGCAAAGAAGCAAGGCCTGATAAAGAACATTGGAGTCACTGGACATGGTGTTGGTGCTCCTGCAATTCATTATCGAAGTCTGATGAAATATGATTTTGATTCAGTACTCTTCCCTTATAATTACTCAATGATGCAGAATCATCAATACAGAGAGGACACCAATAGACTCATTGATCTTTGCATGGAAAGAAAGGTTGCAATTCAAACCATCAAATCTCTTTCAAAGGGACCTGTTGGAGAGGATGTGAATCCTTTTGCTACATGGTACAAACCACTGACAGATCCTACTGCTATTTCTAAGTCAGTTAATTGGGTACTCAAGAACCCCAATGTATTTCTAAACAGTACCGGTGATATAACTATATTACCAACACTCTTAGAGAAAGCAAGTGAGCCTTTGATTGTTCCATCTGATGAAGAGATGCAAACCTTAGAAATTGCGCAAGGTATTGAACCTTTATTTACTTAAACAAATATTTACAAAATGGAGCTGTTAGAGAAGGTTTGACTTCAATGACAGTTCCATTTCTTATTGCATATTTAGATTTATCTATACATCAGTGCCCTGAGAATAAATAATATCAGTTGATGTTGTTACAATTGCTTCTATAGCTTTTGTAATTGCTGCAACTGAAGTATTCAATTCCATGGATGGCATGTTTCTCTTATCTATTACCTGTTCTGGTAAAAAAGGAATATGTATAAATCCAGATTTAATTTTAGGATATTTTGTACTGCAGATATGTCTAACACCATAACAGACATGATTGCAGATAAATGTACCTGCAGAATTTGAAACTGAGGCAGGGATTTTTGCATCTTGTATGTTCTTGACCATAGCCTTTATAGGTAAGTTAACAAAGTAAGCATCAGGACCATCTTCAAAGACTTTGGTATCTATCAGTTGATTGCCTTCATTATCTGGAATTCTACAATCATCGCAATTGATTCCAATGCGCTCTACTGTGATATCTGATCTTCCACCTGCTTGTCCTATTGATAGAACAAAATCAGGTTTTTCAATCTCTATTGTTTCTTCAATTAATTTTAAAGACTTGAATGCTACAGTAGGTATTTCGAGTTTGATAACTTCACACCCTTTAATGGTCTGTGGCAATAATTTTACTGATTCAATTGCTGGATTAATCTTCTCTCCACCAAAAGGATCAAAACCTGTTACTAGAATTTTCATATGATAACTCCTGTATTTTAGAATGCCAATAATAACATCAATAGAATATGAACGACAATCAAAGCGAGGGCAAAAGGTGCCTGCTTTTTGATTACAGAATAATCTGATTTACATTCCATAACATTTGCAGCCACTATATTGAAGTTAGCAGCCATTGGTGTCATCAATGTACCACAGTAACCACATGTCATTCCAAGTGCTCCAACTACAGCTGGGTTTCCACCTTGTGCAATAACAAATGGAATACCAATACCTACAGTAATAACTGCAAAAGCAGCAAATGCATTTCCCATAATCATTGTAAAAATTACCATTCCAAGACAATAAAGAACAACACCAAGAAGTATTGAGTT
>JBFHKM010000198.1:0-3749 GCA_041595335.1 Sphaerochaetaceae bacterium | reverse complement strand
TTCTGTAAATTGAACAGATCTCTTTTTAAATCTATCAATGTTTGGTGTGATTGCTTGAGAGCCATCACACACTGTTTGAGCATTCTGCTGATCAGTCATAAAAACTAAAATATTTTTTTTATCACTCATTTCTTTACCACCACCTAATTAATTCAGTAACTTCATTTCGTATTTTGACAAAATCAGGAGATGCAACATCACGAGGTCTAGGTAAATCAAAATCAATTATCTGCTTAACTTTAGTTGGTTTGTTTGTTAATACCATTATTCGTTGTCCAAGATAAACAGCTTCCTCAACGTTGTGAGTTATGAAAATAACAGTTGTTCCTGTCTTTTTCCACAAATTTACCAATTCATCTTCCAATCTGAATCTCAAATCCAAATCAAGCTGTCCATAAGGCTCATCCATCAAAAGTAATTCGGGATATGTTGCAAAAGCCCTGGCAATTACCGTTCTTTGAAGCATGCTGATAGATAATTGCTTTGGATAGTAATCTCTATAATCCTGCAGTCCAACAACATCCAACATCTCTTCAACTCTTTGTTGAATAAGCTCTTCTGGTTCCTTCTTAATTTAAAGCCCCATTCTGATGTTCTGTTCAACAGTTAACCAATCATAAGCAGAATTCTCCTGCATGATGTAAGAAATATTATTTTTTTTGCAATTTATAGGTTTACCATCTACTAAAATTTCACCTGACGTGACATCAAATAACTTTGTCAAACAATTTAAAAATGTAGTCTTACCACATCCCGTTGGTCCAACAATGCAAAGGAATTCTCCATCCATCACATCAAAAGAAATATCATCAAGAACCTTCAAATCGCCAAATGATTTTGTTAGATCTTTAGCCTGTACTTTTACTCTTTCATTCATAATTTTCTATCTCCTTCTGTTGACCATAGCACTGATATCTTTTCTCAATTGAAGGAATTTCTGATCAGTTCTTTCTCGAGGATGAGGCATATCTATTACAACCTCATTCATAACAGTAGAAGGACAATCTGTCATAACTACAATTCTATCAGCTAAATAAAGAGCCTCTTCAATATTATTTGTAACAAAAACAACGGTTCTTTTTTCTAGGCTGCTTATTCTTAGTAATTCATCCTGCATTAAATATCTAGTTTGGGCATCAAGAGCTCCAAAAGGTTCGTCCATCAACATTACATCAGGCTTTGTACAATATGCTCTTGCAATACCAACTCGCTGTTTCATACCTCCAGAAAGTTTTACAGGGTAACTGTTTTCAAACCCTTCTAGACCAACTAACTTGAGATATTTCATAGCTTCAGCATTTCTTTCACTTTTATCAAAACCTCTTATTTTCATACTGTATTCAACATTTTGATATGCTGTTAACCATGGGAATAAGTTGATATTTTGGAACACTACAGCTCTATCGGGACCAGGTGCCTCTACAGTTTTGTCGTTGATAAGGACCTTTCCAACAGTTGCTTTTTCAAGTCCTGCAATGATATTCAACAGAGTTGTCTTACCACACTGACCTGGGCCAAATACAACAACCATCTCATTCTCTTCAACACTGAAATTTATATCTTTTAAAACTTCTTTTTTACTATTTTCATTTGTAAAAGTCTTTGAAACATTGTCAATTTCTAATATCTTACTCATTTTATTTTCCTCTTACATTCCAAGCACATAACTTCGCCTCAAGTCCTCTCATCAACAATGCCAAAAGCAATCCAATCAAACCAATTACTATAATACCGGCAAAGACTTGAGTCATGTTCATAGAGGTCTGTCCCATCAATATTATCCAACCAACACCTTTAGAGGACCTGACCATCTCAGCTGCAATAACTGTAGCCCAAGCAGCACCAAGTCCGACTTGAAGACCATTGAAGATTTGAGGGATAGCACAGGGTAATACAATATTCCAAAACATCTTTCTTTCACTTGTTCCAAGCATTCTCGCAACACCTAAATAAGTTCTATCAACATCCTTAACACCATCAATTACATTTGTCATTACAATAAGCATTGTTGAAATAAAAATGATGAAGTACTTGCTCTGCTCTCCAATTCCAAACCAAAGAATTGCAAGAGGAATCCAAGCAATGGATGGTATAGATCTTAAAACCATGTAAAATGGTTTGATAATTGCAGATCCAATTTTTGACCAACCAGTTAAGAAACCTAAAACTATACCTACAACACATGCCAATATATAACCAGTAAGTACACGAGTCATACTCCAATATATAAGACCCCATATATTTACCTTACCAATATTGTTTGTATTGCTCCAAAATATGTATTTCATTACATCAATTGGATTTGGCAACAATCCTTTCATATCTGGTAATTGAGACCCAAAATACCATAAAACGAACACAAGGAATATGCTCAAGAATCCCCAAAATACTTTACTTAAATTTACTATCTTCTTAGTAGCCATTATCTTCGTCCTTTTACAAATTTCTTCTCAATTACTTCAAGAATCCATGTCAAAAAGGCTCCAATAAAACCAATAGTCAACATACCAACAATAACTAAGTCTGCTCGTCCAAAGTTTCTAGCTACCATAATCATATAGCCCAAGCCACTTTGTGCTGCAAGAAGTTCTGCTGCAATGATTCCCAACCATGCCATTCCAAGTGATACTTTAAGCCCCGTAAATATATAAGGAAGAGCTGAAGGCAATGCAACTCTTTTTAAAATTTCCCAGTGAGAAGCTCCAAATGTTTGAGCTACCCATATTTTTACTTCATCAGTTTGCTTTATTCCTGAATAAACATTAACAACTGTACCAACAAAAACATTAACAAAAATGATCATAGCTTTAGCTTTCAAATCGATTCCAAGCCAAACTGTGATAACAGGAATCCAAGCCAAGCCAGGGATACAACGTAAGAAGTCAAATACAGGTCTCACTAGATAGTCCACAGGTTTGTACCATGCCATCAAAATCCCAATCGGCAAGCCTACAACAACGCCGATTATATATCCTGTGACAACAACAATCATGCTCGCTATTATATGTCCTCCTAAAGTGTTTCCATCAGGAGCTGTAGTTGTAAGTTTTGTTATAAAGGTTCTTATAATATCTATTGGACCTGGTAGCATTCCATTTCTAAAAACTTGAAATACATCGGATAGCAAATACCAAACTACCAACACGAATGCAATATTTACAAACATTATAATTTTATATTTGTTTTTATTTTCTACTTTTTCTTCCATAATATCTCCAACTGATACCTGGCATTTAAAACCAGATATCAGTTATTTTTTCTTTTACTTATTTTGCTAGAGCGTCTCTTACAACATCAGTTTTAATGTTTGTTTTCATGGTTTCAATAACACTTTTGTCCATTGAACCATTATCTACGTAAAATTGAATCAAACCTTGCATCCATCCACCAATTTCTGCATTCAATGCAGTAGAACTATCTGTATAAGTATTGAAATCACATTCCTGCTGAATACCACTATCATCAAAGTCTGTTCTACCACTTACTGTGTAGAATTTTTTAACCTCTTGGAATTCATAATCAGGATCTGCATTTAATTTATCACAAGCTTCATACCAAGCTTTCATGAAGTTCACACATGTATCATAGTGATTTTCATAGAAGTCATCTGAAACTAGCATTGCATCCTGTTGACTCTTGTTCTGTTGAGCAAGTCCACCTACTCTAACATAACCCTGATCAACCAATTGCATTGCTGCAGATGGAGAGCCAAGACAAGCCAAATCGCCATTACCAGCTACAAAAGCTGT
>JBFHKM010000197.1:0-3752 GCA_041595335.1 Sphaerochaetaceae bacterium | reverse complement strand
TCCTCCTGACGAGCTCTATGAAGAATACAGCACCAATTAAGGTGGTCACAATTCCAACAGGAAGCTCATATGGTGATAGGATTGTTCTTGAAATGGTATCACAGAACACAAGAAAGCCACCTCCAAACACCATTGAGTATATGTAGATGCCCTTGTAATCATTTCCAAGCAGAAGCTTCACAATGTGAGGAACAATCAGACCAATGAAGCCAAGCATGCCGACAACGGCCACTGCAGAGGATGCAAGAAGGGATGATATTATGATCATGAGAAGTCTGAATGGCTCAACTCTGACACCAAGATTCAATGCAATATCATCTCCAAGCATCATGATGTTCATCTGCTTTGAGCTCACAATGCAGACACCAGCTCCGATGATCAGGGATGGAAGTATGAGATAGATATCTTTTGCTTCAATCAATGAAAGAGATCCAATTGAGAAGGACAGCATTGATTTCATGTTGTCTGGATTCAGTATGTAGGAGAGACTTATGAGAGACTTTGCAAGAGCAGATACTGCAACACCTGCAAGTACCATTCTCAGTGGTCTTATTCCGTTTACGTAGGATGCTCTGTAAATAAGTATTGTGGTCAGAAAGGCTCCAACAAAAGCAATGAGAGGTTTCAAATAAAATAGGGAGGGATAGAACATTGTGAAGAATGTGACAAACAGACCTGCTCCAGCATTCACGCCAATTATATTTGGACTTGCCAGAGAGTTTCTCATTATTGCCTGAAGTATTGTACCTGACAGACTTAGAGCAGCTCCAACAAGAATTCCAACTATGACTCTTGGCATTCTCACATCAAATAGTACCATGTGATCCAAGGTACCATCGACAAGGACATTGTCATAATTCAGTTTCATCGTTCCTAACATCAAGCCAAGGGCTGATGATATTATCAAAAAGAGTATGATTGCAATCTTAATTGCTCTCTTATTCTGTTTCATATAATTTGCTGTAGATGTATTCAAAGGCCTTTCCATAATTAGCGTTCGGTTTGTATATACCATATTCCTTTGGAAGATAGTATATCCTGTTGTTCTTGAATGCCTTCAAAGATTGAAAAGTTGAATTATCAAAAAGTTCAGCCTCAAAAGCTTTCTTTGTCTCATCTTCACTTCCCATCAATGAGACAAATATCACATCTGGATTTGATTGTGCAATGTATTCCAAATTGAATGGGATTCTCACATCACTGGCACCAGGTGCATCTTCTTTTATAATATTGGTTGCGCCCAACATGTCAACCATCTCTCCAACCTGAGCACTTTGGGTTTCCATGTATATATTTGAGGAGGATGCAAATAAAATTGCAACCTCAGGAACGTTTGTCTGCAGACCAGCTCTCTCAACTGTTGATTCAACCGTATTCTCAATGTCCTGAGTTAGAGAGTGGTCATCATCAGCTTTGTCATTTACAGTTGAGAATAGCTCTATGTTGTTTATGAAACTGCTGTAGCCATTCATTCTAGAATCAATGAGTAGGACATCAATGTTCAAGGAGCGAAGCATCTTTGCAAGTCCCACTTGATTTTCAAGGGCTGCATTCATTATCACAAGATCTGGATTCAGGGATAGAATGCTCTCTGTTGATAGGGAAAGCATTGAACCAAGGTCAATCAGATCCTTTGCCTCATCTGGTAGATTGGATGTTCCTCTGACTCTGCTCAGAGATGTTCCGCCTGAGAAGTACCACTGATCTAGAAGGGAGTTGTAGCAAATCACAACTCTCTGAGGATTGAGAGCCACAGATTGTCTCACCCCTTGATAATCGGTGTAGAGAACTCTGCCATCTTTTACCTCAATGCTGTATAGATCTGGTATGGCAATATCTTTCATCTCCTTCTGTTCTTCAGAAGCTGTGATCTCTGTATCTTGGACTTCATTTAAAGATCTTTCAGAAGTGCTCTTGCCTGCATCTTTGGAGCAAGATATTAAAAAAACGAGAGATAGTGTGATTAAAATTAAGTGGATGTTGCTTTTGATATTAGATTTCATAATGAAAGTTATACTATTTTTGAAATTATTAATCATCAGGAAGAGCTCAAATTCAACTGAAGATATTTGAATTGCAATTGAGATAAAAAAAGCCTGCACAGTTAGATACCATGCAGGCCATATAATCAGAGAGTGCGTTTATTTGAGCTTTTTAGCTTTTTCTAAAGCAGTCTCTTTCTGTGGTGCTGTTTTAACAGGACATGATTTTGCAGTCCAGATCTCATCAGCATATTCCTGTATTGTTCTATCGGAAGAGAACTTAGCAGATGCAGCCATATTCAATATAGCACGTCTGTTCCATTCGCCTCTGTCAGAATGATATAGGTCTCTTGCTGATTTATGAGCTGCTGTGTACATATCAAGATCTGCAAACAAGAAGTACTTATCACCATATTCAAGAAGACTCTTGATTAGAGGATCAAAGATATGTGGTTCACCAACATTGAAGAAACCAGAATTGATCAATTCAACTACAGCCTTGACGTCCTCATTTCCAAGAATGTAATCATAAGGATTGTAGTGTGATGATAATTCAGCAATCTGCTGTTCTGTGTTACCAAAGATGAACATGTTCTCCTTGCCAACTTCCTCTGCCATCTCAACATTCGCACCATCTAAGGTACCAATTGTAAGAGCACCATTTGCCATGAATTTCATGTTACCAGTACCAGAAGCTTCAGTTCCTGCAGTTGATATCTGCTGGCTGAGGTTTGTAGCTGGAATGATGTTCTCTGCCATAGTTACTCTGTAGTTTGGCATGAAATGAACATTGATTATCTTGTTAACAGATTTATCACTGTTGATTGTCTTTGCAATGTTGTTTATGAACTTGATGATCAACTTAGCATTCACATATCCAGGAGCTGCCTTACCACCAAATAGGAAGGTAATTGGTTCCATGTCATTTGGATTCAACTTACCGTTTTTCAATTGAGTGTAGATTGTCAGGATGTTGAAAGCATTAAGAAGCTGTCTCTTGTACTCATGAATACGCTTTACTTGTGTATCAATCATTGTGGATGGATCTACAATCAAACCAGTGTCATGTTTCAAGAAATTTGCAGCCTTGATTTTGTTGTCTCTTTTGATTTTAGCAAAATCTTCAACAAAAGCTTTATCATCTGCGAACTTCTTCAATCCCTTGATCTGTGAGAAATCTGTAATCCAACCATCTCCAATAGCCTCTGAAATCTTGCTAGCTAGAGCTGGGTTTGAATCAAGCAACCATCTTCTTTGAGTTATACCGTTTGTTTTGTTGTTGAAACGGTCTGGGAAGATTGTGTTGAATTCAGGGAACATATTAGTTTCAAGCAATTGAGAGTGAAGGGCAGCAACACCATTTGTGCTGTGTGAACCAATTATTGAAAGGTTTGCCATTCTTACCATTTTAGGATTGGATTCTTCAATTATGCTTACTTTTCCTAACTTCTGTGGTTGTAGAGGGAAGAATGTAGCTGCATGCTGTAGGAATCTCTGGTTGATTTCAAAAATAATTTGAACATGACGTGGAAGAGTCTCTTGAAGCATTGGTAGAGACCATTTTTCAAGAGCTTCAGGCATCAATGTGTGGTTTGTGTAGCCAAGTGTGTCTACAGTGATCTTCCAAGCAGTATCCCAATCAAGATTCTCCTCGTCAACGAGAAGTCTCATCAATTCTGGAACTGTCAGAGATGGGTGAGTATCATTCAATTGGATTGCAGCATATTTAGGAAGTTCTTCCCATTTATGGTCTTTCTGTTTGAATCTTCT
>JBFHKM010000196.1:0-3847 GCA_041595335.1 Sphaerochaetaceae bacterium | reverse complement strand
AGAATTCCCTGACGACTTGTAGAGGTTATCAGAGTCAGAGAGTCTTCGTTCTCAATGATTATTACCATTTCATCTTTATATTGATCTCTCTCAATAATGTCATTGTTCTCTCTTACAAAACGATTTGGAATGTTTTCAAATGAAAAGCGTTTTTCAAAGTTATTCATGAAATACAGTCCATCACATATCTTATGGAAATCATCCACTTCAGTAAGTGGAATATTTTTCTCCTCGAGTAGCTCTTTATCAAAACCACAACCAAGATAAGTTAGAACTCCTCTTCTTTGAGAGTATTTGGGATAAAAAAATTCTTTTCCTACAATCAGCTTCTTTGGTGGACATCTATCTATAAAAGAAGTGAACCCTGATGCATGTTTGAAATGACTTTCTGAAATAGCAACAAAGTCAAGGTCATTTAAATTTATATTCATAAGTTTGGCGTTATATAGAAATACATCATTTGAACCAAAATCGAACAGAAATTTTTGTTTTTTAGCTTCAATCAGCAATGATAGTCCAGGAGCTACTTTAGCTGATTTTAGCTCGCTTTTACAATTTTCAAGTAATACAGTGCATCGATCCATTTAAGTTTTCCTCAAGATTATTAGTTATGTAATATTATAATATTGTAAAGAATCTAAATATATTGTTAATTCATACAAATTCCAAATATATGTTAAGTAGATTATTGCAATAAAATATATAATAAAGAATTAAATGTTATGTCAAGCAAACATTGATACGAAAAATAAAAATTTGTAACAGAAATTGTCTTTTTCTCTATTTTTTTTATGTGTGATATTTGGTATTTTAATTATGGCAATTATCTACTTATCTAATATAGATTTTTAGAGTCAAAATAGTGCCTTTTTTATTCTTTTGTGTTATAAAGCAAAACAAGGGGAATCATATGAGATTATTATCAGGAAAAGAAGTTTCTGATGCTAAATTGAATAGCATCAAGATTGAATGTGAATCATTTGTAAAAGAAATGGGATATGCTCCACAGTTGGCAGTTATTCTTGTAGGTGAGAATCCTGCAAGTCAATCTTATGTAAAAAGTAAAAAGAAAGCTTGTATAAGACTTGGTTTTGCACATAAAGATTATTTGTTGCCTGAAACAACAACTGAAAAGAAGCTTCTAGAATTGATTGACGAGTTAAATCAAGATGAAAGAGTCCACGGTATATTGGTTCAGATGCCATTGCCTGCAGCAATTGATGAACAGAAGGTGATTGAAGCAATTCATCCTGATAAGGATGTTGATGGTTTTCACCCAATCAATGTTGGAAGACTTCTAGCTGGTCTTGATTGTTTTGTCAGCTGCACACCAAATGGTGTTATGTCAATGTTGGACTACTACAATATTGAAACTGAGGGCAAACATGCTGTAATAATAGGTAGATCAAATATTGTTGGAAAACCAATGGCCTCTCTTCTTATTCAGAAGGGACGTGATGCAACAGTTACAATTTGCCACAGCAGAACAAAGAACTTGAAAGAGATAACCAAAACAGCAGATATAGTAATTGCTGCTATTGGAAAAGCTGATTTTGTTACATCTGATATGATAAAAGAAGGTGCTGTGATAATTGATGTTGGTATCAACCGTGTGGCTGATTCAACAAGAAAAAGAGGCTACAGAGTGGTTGGAGATGTCAACTTTGATGACTGCTCTTCAAAAGCTGAAGCAATTACCCCAGTTCCAGGTGGAGTTGGATTGATGACTATTGCAATGTTGATGGAAAATACTATGAAGAGTGCAAAACAGCATTCTAAAAAGGGAAAATAATGGCGAGATATAAAAGACCAAAAACTATTGAGAAATATTGGTTTGAAACTTATGGTTGTCAAATGAATATTGCTGAGAGCGAAGCTCTGGAGATGCAACTGAAGGGCATTGGCTTGACTGCTGCTGAAAAATGTGAAGATGCTGATATTTCAATAATCAATACATGTTCTGTCAGACAGAGTGCAGAAAACAGAGTTTGGGGTAGGATTGGAAACTACTCAAGAATCAAAACAGACCATCCTATGATTTTGGTTGTCATGGGTTGTATGGCTGAGAGACTCAAAGATTCTTTGAAAAAAGATGCTCCACAAGTAGATTATGTTTTCGGTACAAACGATAAGTTAAAAATTGTTGATGTAGCTCTTGGAAAAAGAAGATTCCAAAGAGATGAGAGCTATGGATTTTTAGATAATTACTACAAAGAAGGTGATGTTTCAACTTTCGTTCCAATAATGAATGGTTGCAACAACTTCTGTACTTACTGCATTGTTCCTTATACAAGAGGACGAGAGAGCTCAAGACCTCTAGAGGCTGTATTGAAAGAGGTCAAATTCCTAGATTCAAAAGGCGTTAAAGAAATAAGTCTTCTGGGACAGAATGTAAACAGTTATAACTATGTCGATGAAGATGGCAACACAATCAAATTCCCTCAATTGCTTGAGAGAGTATGTGAGGTTGCAGGTAACATTGAATGGATCAGATTTGAATCACCACATCCTAAAGATTTCAGTGATGAATTGATTGAGGTCATAAAGAAAGAGAAGAAAGTTGCAAAGCACATACACCTTCCAATTCAAAGTGGCAGTGATAGAATCTTGAAAATCATGAACAGAAGATATGACAGTGAGAAGTTGGTGACTTTGATTGATAAAATTAGAGCTGCTGTTCCTGAGATCACTTTTGCAACTGATGTGATGGTTGGATTCCCATCAGAAACAGAAGAAGAGTTGGCAGATTCTCAGAAGATGATGAACTATCTTCGCTGTACTGAAGCATTCATGTATTACTGGAATCCTAGAGAGGGAACTCCTGCTACAAAGATGGATGGTCAGATTCCTGATGATATTAAAAAAGCAAGACTTCAGAGCATCATCGATAGACAGCAGGAAATATTTGGTGAGGAGAAAGCTAAAATGGCACATGGTGTTCATAGAGTTCTTGTAACTAAAGTAAGTCGTGATGATGAGAATAAATATCTAGGTCGAGGAGAGCACAATGAAATGGTTGCTTTCACTCATGATGATAGCGTCAAAATCGACGATATAGCTGAAGTTGAATACCTGAGTACAAAAGGTAATACAATTTTAGGTCGTCTTTATAAAAAATAATAAGTTTCAATAAAATATCAAATACCCTCATTTTGCTGATGCAGTATGGAGGGTATTTTTTTCGTCATTTTGATTCTGTTTATTTCAGAATCTTTCCCAGAATAATTGTTCTGTTGGCAGTGAATTCAACACTCTGAGTTATCTCCACGTTGCTTGGCAATTTTTGTAATATTCTAGTTGGAACTATTATGCAGAAACTCTTGATGAATGGTATCCAGCTGCTGAATATCTTCAACGAAAGATCTTCTGTTGTCGTATCCCAACCTCTATCTGCTGGTAAATCACATACCAAACAGCAATCACCAATCCAAGGTTCAAAAGCATCTTTATATAGAAAGTCTAAATCTAGAGCCAATGTGTCTCTGTTTGCTCTCGACATCTTCAGCATCTTATGATTGTTGTCCGACGCATAGGTTTTCTTTTTCAAAAGCATTGCAGCAAGTGGAATCATTCCAGTACCACAGCATGGATCTATGATTGGTTCATCTTTTGCAATATTTACCAGAGCAAGAGCTGCTTGAGCACTGAGGGACACACAGGTTCTCTCTGTTAAAGTTCTGAGTTTGTTCAGAACGCTCTTCTCCTCCTCAACAACAAAACCTGCAATCCAAGTTTTATCATCTGGTGTGAATACAATTATCACTGACTTTGGATCTGATGCTCTGATCACTCCGCCAAGGATTTTCTCAGCTAACATTGCATAGGTGAGTGAGCCACATCTTCCTTT
>JBFHKM010000195.1:0-3908 GCA_041595335.1 Sphaerochaetaceae bacterium | reverse complement strand
GATTTCCCAGAGCCTGTTGGAAGAACAATGAGGCTGCTGCAATCACCTTGGCTCTTTCGTTGATTCTCTAAATCAGCCAGCTTCACTTCCTGATGCTCATAGAGCTTGTATTTTCTTGTTGCAGTAAGAGATTTCGCTATGAAGTTCTCTTTGGGACCAAAGAAATGCTCAATATTCTCAATTATTACATTGGGGTTCTGACAGTCTATTGATGAGAATCTGTAGAGCCTTATACCTAGGAATGAACACAGATTCTGCTTTTCAAGCTGATGACGGTATTTACTCAGACCAATCAGCTGAGGATGATGATATTTTACGCCATTCTCTTCAACACCGACTCTCTCACCATATTTCATCTCAACACAGTAATCAAGATAGAAAGTATTTCCATCTCCTCCAGTTATTGGATACTCCTTGAAAAGATATTTAGTTGCATCTGAACCATAACATTCAGCAAATCTCTCTTCAAAATAATACTCAAGAGCTGTTGTATCGAGTCCTCTATCTCCAGAGCTGTGTCTGTATGTACTGGAGTAGTCTTTTTCATCCTCAAAGTAGCTGCAGAGAGTGTTCTCCTCTCCATCAATGATTCGATATACTCTCTTTTTTCTATTGAAAATCCTATTCTGTGATGTTGTGTACTCTTCATATGAGAAAAGCTCTTTACCTTCTGGACGTTCTGTTAAATTGGTATCAACAATCAATATGGTATCATCTGATTCATAGATTGTGGAATATACATTCTCGGTAAATACCACAGTGTCCTTCTTCTCGAACTCTCTGTTAAATAAATTCATAATCAATCTTCTTGTCATTAAGATGAGGCCAGCTTATCACACTTGATTGTCTCAAGAGCAATATGGACCTGTATATGCTTCTTCTAAGTAAAAAGATTCATATAATCACTATTATAACATTAAAATGCAACTTTAATAGTTTTTTTATGCTGTCTCAACTGAACAGAAGGAGATAAGAGTCTATTGAGGACCTCGTGATATATAAAAATCTCAGAAAAATGCTTGCAGATCAGATACGATGATAATATCCAATTCAAACATGTTTCTGAGATTATAGATTATATTTAACTCAATCAGTTCACGTAATTTACTTCAAAACTATCTCTTTTATTGCAGGCTCAATCTTCATCAACTCACAGCTTCTACTGTCATTTTGACTGAATCCAACTGATATAGTGAATCTTCTGCTTCGGATCTCTCTTAGACCTTCTTCATCAACAGATTCAAAACTGCTTTTCTTGATAACCATTCTGTATGTATCAGTTGTTCCTGGTTTCATTTTGATACGCTTGAAACTGCAGAGACTTGGATTCTTCTTCTCTCCAGGAATGTTTCCATCTATATAGATCTGAATGACATCTTCTTGATAAATATCACCACTATTTCTAACACTGACATCCAAATATGCATCACCTTTTTCATCAATCTCAACTTCCGATACTCCTGTTATTTCCAAGTTATTGTATGTGAGACCAAATCCAAAAGGATACAGAACATCATCACTCTCTACATATTTATATGTTCTACCTTTCATTGAATAATCACTAAAATCACCCATATGTTCCAATGTTCTGTAGAATGTTATTGGAAGCTTTCCTGATGGACTGCACTTACCAAATATAACATCAGATAATGCAGAACCACCTCTTGCACCTGGATAAAATCCATCAAGAATGGCATCTGCACTTTCATCAGCTATACTCAAATCAATGCAGCTTCCAGCCTGCATGACAACTACCAAAGGCTTGCCTGTTTTGATCATTGCATCAAGTAAAGTCAGCTGTGATTGTGGCAATGTAATATCTGATTTATCTCCAGAGAAGTAGCTGTTTCCTTCGTCTCCTTCCTCGCCTTCCAGACTCTCATCAAGTCCCAATGAAAGGATTATCAAATCACTGCATTCAGATGCAGCCAGTGCTTCAGATATTCTATCATTATCCCTTGCAAGATCTTCAACTCTTGACTTAGATAGATCACAACCAACACTGTAATGAATGTTTACATCAGTATCTTTAAGTTCATCCTGAATGCCCTCCAAAAGAGTTATATAACGAGAGGATGTTCCATGATAGTTACCAATCAAGGCACTTCTGCTGTTTGCATTTGGTCCAATAACAGCTATGTCTTTCAGTTTGTTTTTGTTCAATGGGAGAATTCCATCATTCTTCAACATGACAATGCTTTTTCTTGCTGCATCGAGAGATAATTCAATATTTTTCTTTGATTCTATCTCTCTGTATCCAATCTCATCATATTTTGTGGACTCAAACTCACCCAATAAAAAGCGTGTTGTGAACAATCTGATGGCAGCTTCTGTGATGTGCCTTTCCTCAATCAAACCTTTATCCAAAGCCTCAATAACATGTTGGTATGTACAACCGCAGTTAACATCGCAGCCACTTCTCAAAGCAAGACTCACTGACTCTTCAGCATTCTTTGTTATCTTATGATTTTGATGAAAATCCTTAATTGCCCAGCAATCACTTACATAGTGACCTTGGAAGTTCCATTTCCCGCGAAGAACATCTTTCATCAGGTACTCACTTCCGCAGCATGGCTCCCCATTTGTTCTGTTGTAAGCACCCATAACAGATTCAACATCAGCATCCTCAACAAGTCTTTCAAATGCATATAGATATGTTTCCCATAGATCTTTTTGATTGACCACAGCATTGAAATGATGTCTATCTTTTTCAGGTCCACTGTGAACTGCAAAGTGTTTTGCACATGCACTTGTTTTGAGATATTTTTCATCCTTTCCCTGAAGTCCCTCTACAAAAGAGCATCCCAACTCTCCAGTTAAAAATGGGTCCTCACCATAGGTCTCATGACCTCTTCCCCATCTTGGATCTCTGAATATGTTGATGTTTGGGGACCAGATTGTGAGTCCTTTATATATGTCTCTATCACCATATTTTATGCTTGAGTTGTATCTTGCTCTGGCCTCAGTGGATATAACATCCCCAACTGCTTCTAATTCCTCTTTATCAAACATGGCAGCAAGGCCAATAGCCTGTGGGAATACTGTTGCAACTCCTGATCTTGCAAGGCCATGAAGACCTTCATTCCACCAGTTGTATTCACTCACCCCCAATCTCTCAATTGAAGGAGCATCAAAGCGAAGCTGCTGTGCTCTTTCATCCACTGTCATTTTATTTACTAATTCTGTAGCTTTCTTTACAGCCCAGTCTCTTTTTCTTTTCATATTAACCTTCTTTTGATGAATGTTTTGATGGAATCATCTTTTCTCCATTGCTATATATTAAAACACATAATGCAGCTCCAAGAAAGATAAAAATAATATAAGTTATGTTTTAGTTTGAATTTCCTGGTGCAATTCAAAAACAGCTCCAAACCATAATAGCAATATGCCATTTTAATTTGGAACTGTTGATCAATAAAATACTTTTGTGCAAGAAATTATCTACAGAAGCTCAAGATTGAATATGTATTCACCATCACCTGAGGTGATGAGCTTTCCATCAACCACCTGAATCTCAACATTGGTGTAGTTTCCTTTTTCGTAGTCATAGCTAACCCCATCATCATTATATAATGCAAATGGTTTGCTGTTGTTGCTGTAAGATCTTACAGTTATAATATTTTGCTTTTCTTTGGTGTTCTCAACATCATTTCCAAGTAATATCAAACTGTCCTCTCTTACGTAAAGAGGAATGCTATCTAGAGGAGCACTTGAATCTATCCACTGCCCACCTTCAAAATGTTCATTGGTCCAGAAATCATACCATGAGGTACCGTATGGAAGGTAAACTTTTCTTTCTCTGATTCCCTGTTCAACAACAGGTGCAACCAACAAGGAGGGTCCAAACAGATATTCATCAGTCAGAGTTTTTGCAACTTCATCTGATTCAAAATCAAGGAACAGACCTC
>JBFHKM010000194.1:0-3908 GCA_041595335.1 Sphaerochaetaceae bacterium | reverse complement strand
CAGAAACTATTCTGTATGCACCACACTTTGTATCAATAATGATTGTTTGTGGTATGATTCGAGTCTTTGTTTCTCCATATGGAGGTCTATTAACAACTATATCTCAGTTATTGGGAAATACAGTAAATATTTCCATATTAGATCAAGTTGCCAACTTCAGAACAATCTATATTGCCTCTTCAATCTGGCAAGATGCTGGTTGGGGAATGATAATATATACAGCGTCTCTAGCGAGCGTTGATAAATCTTTGCATGAAGCTGCAAAGATTGATGGTGCAAACATATGGAAGAGAATTTGGCATATGGATTTACCTGTTCTGGTTCCAATGATAAGCATCCAATTGATAATGTCATTTGGTAGTTTGATGAATGTTGGATTTGAAAAAGCCTTCTTATTGCAGACTGATTTGAATATCGGAGCTTCAGAAATCATTGCAACATATGTATACAAACAAGGTATTTTGAAAGCAATGTACAGCTTCTCTACTGCTGTCAGTTTGTTCAATACCGTCATCAATATTTTATTGCTGTACATAGTTAGCAAAATTGCGGCGAAAGTTTCTGAAGTCAGTTTCTTATAGGAGGAAAACAATGAGCAAGAAAAATAAAGCAACATCATCAAATGGGATATCAGATCAGGCAATTCAGAAGATCATGACATTCTTTATAATTTTAATAGTGATAAGCGTTTTATATCCATTGTATTACGTTCTAATTGCTTCTGTATCAAATCCATATGATGTATATGCAGGTAAGACGTTCTTTGCTCCTTCTGGATTCACTCTTGAAGGATATCAGAAGATATTCAAGCAAGATTCCATAGTGCAGGGATATTTAAACAGCATAATTTATACTTCAATTGGAACGCTTGTCTCTACTTTTTTGGTCATAACATCAGGGTATTCACTTTCAAAGAAAGATCTACCAGGACGAAAGGCCATAATGCTCTTTTATGTTATAACAATGTATTTCACTGGTGGTCTGATTCCAACTTATTTAGTAGTTGCTAAAACAGGTCTCCTAAATTCAATGTGGGCTCTGATTCTACCAGGTGGTGTTTCTGTTTTCAACTTGATTGTTACCAGGACTTACTTTGAAACAAGTATTCCTAAGGAGATGTATGAAGCTGCAACTATTGATGGTTGTGGACACATGAAGACTTTCTACAAGGTTGTTGTTCCACTTTCAAAACCCATCATTGCTGTAATGACAATCTTTGCAATGGTTGCATACTGGAACGATTGGTTCACTGCTTTGATCTATATGAATGATAAATCTAAATATCCTTTGCAATTGGTATTGAGAGAGATTCTGATACAATCACAAGCTTCTGCTCAAACAATGAGTGGTATGGATGGAGGATATGCTGAAGCCAATAGAATAACAGAATTGGTCAAATATGCCTCAATGGTTGTAGGTGCTGTTCCTATGCTTGTGGCCTATCCTTTCGTTCAAAAATATTTCAAGACTGGCTTGATGGTTGGTTCTGTAAAAGGTTAATAAAAAAATTAAAACAAAATAAGATACAAAATCTTTGGAGGAAAAAAATATGAAAAATAAAACATTGGGAAAGATTATTTCTTTAATGCTCGTTGCAATGATGCTTGTCGCTTTAACATCATGCAGTAAAAATAGTGATGAAGCAAATACTATTGATACTGAAGTAAGGGACTTCGATATTTTTGCAGGAATTAGTTCTTTATCCCCTGACAACAGTGAAAAACCTGTTATCAAAGAGATGAATGAAAATATGGACGTAAATATCAATTGGAACTGTGTTTCAGGTGATACTTTGACAGAAAGAAAGAATTTAATTCTTAATGCAGGTAATGATTTACCGGATGCACTCATGGGCGCAGCTCTTACTGATTATGAAATAATTACTAATGGCTCAAACGGAATATTCATTCCTCTTGAAGACTACATCAATGAAGAAACAATGCCTAATTTATCAGCATTAATTAAGCAAAGACCTGACTTGCTTTCTACTTGCACAATGCCTGATGGACATATTTATACTCTTCCAACCGTAAGGGAAATGGGATTTGATTATAATGGTTCACAATTCAGTATTTTCTCCATTCCACAGTTCTCAAATATCAACACTGCTTGGCTGGATAAGCTTGGTCTTCCAATGCCAACAACTGTTGATGAACTTCATGATGTTTTGGTTGCATTCAAAGAAAATGATTGTAATGGTAATGGTGATCCTAATGATGAAATTCCACTTTCATTTGAATGGAACCACTGGTGTGCTAATGTAACATCTCTATTCTCTGGATTTGGTTTTACAGATTACAACAGTGATCACAGAGCTATAAAGGATGGAGAGGTATACTACCAAGATGCTACTGAGAACTACAAAGAAGCAATTAAAACATTGCATCAGTGGTATGAAGAAGGTCTGATTGATATTGAAGCTTTCTCTCAAAGTGATAGCCAATATATCGCAAAGGGTTCCAGCAGTGATGAAAGACTTGGAGTTTTCTCTTGGTGGGAAATTTCAGAAGTTGCAGGGGAGCATGCAGACGATTATTCCTATCTTACATTCTTAAGTGGTAAGGATGGTAAATTCGGAGTCAATCTTAATGAAGCAGGAACAACATCTCATGATGGTTTTGCTGTAACAAATTCATGTAAGAACCCTGAATTGTTATTGAAATGGATAGACCAATCTTATGATCCAATCATCAGCATGCAGATTATCTATGGTCCAATTGGAGTTTATTTCGAAGATCAACCTGATGAGAATGGAGTTTATATTGAAACACCTGAAGCAGGTGGTGCATTGAAATCAAAATCAGAAATTTATGGCCCTTCAAGACAATTGAGTGAGGACTATGGTACTTACTACTACCTTGAGGAAAGAGCTCAACAGAGACTTGATGATCTTAAATATACATGGTTTGAAAATGTTGATAACTTTGAAATTTATCCAAGTGTTGTCTACACATTAGATGAAACAGAAACAATCAATGAGTATTTAAGTGATATCACAAGCTATACTTCTGAAAAATCTGCAAACTGGATTGTTAATGGTGGTATTGATGAAGAATGGGATGCTTACATTTCTCAATTAGATAAGATGGGATTGCAAAAATTAGTTGATTCTTGGCAGTCAGCTTACGACCGTTATAAAAACGTAAAATAGTTAAAAAAAATAGATATTGAAATAATAAAGGATTGAATCTTTAATGAATGAAATAATTAGTGATAATTTATCAACAGCCAGAAATTTTGAAACAGAATTGGATAACAAAGAATTGGATAGACCCCTCTTTCATTTAACTCCAATTGTTGGATGGATGAATGATCCTAATGGATTTTCATTATTCAAAGATAAAGTTCACCTGTTCTTTCAATATCATCCATACAGTACAAAATGGGGGCCGATGCATTGGGGACATGTAGTTACAGATGATTTTGTAACTTGGAAATATCTCCCCACTGCTTTAGCTCCTGATACTGATTATGATAACTTTGGTTGTTTCTCTGGAACTGCTATTGAGTTTGAGGACAAACATATATTGGCCTATACAAGTGTAAAAACAATCACTGAAGAGAATGGCGATAAAAAAGAAATTCAGAACCAAAGTATCTGTATTGGTGATGGTTTGAATTATGAAAAATGTAAATTCAATCCAGTATTAACAGAGGATGACTTACCAGAAGGTAGCAACAAATATGATTTCAGAGATCCAAAAATCTGGATTGAAGATGATGTATTCTATATGGCTGTTGCTAGCAGAAGCATTGATGGAAGTGGCCAGATACTTATATACAATTCAACTGATTTAAAGAACTGGGATTTTGTTTCTACCATTGATAGGTGCAGAAACCGTTTTGGAAAGATGTGGGAGTGTCCAGATTTATTTCATCTTGATGATTGTGATTATCTTTTGACTTCT
>JBFHKM010000193.1:0-3971 GCA_041595335.1 Sphaerochaetaceae bacterium | reverse complement strand
TCTGAGTATGATGGGTTGTGCTGCTGTTGCTTTGGGATATTCTATAAAGCAGGTTGAGAAGGAAGATAATGAGGGTAAATCTGTAAAGATGGGAGTTTTGGGTGCTATGATCTTTGCATCCCAGATGGTCAATTTTACAATACCTGGAACAGGTGCAAGTGGTCACATAGTTGGCACAGTTCTGTTGACTGCATTGCTTGGTCCATTTGCATCATTCATAACAATAGCATCAATATTATTGGTGCAAGCCTTCATATTTGCTGATGGAGGTCTGCTTGCATACGGATGCAATGTGATCAACATGGGATTCTTTGGAGCATTCATTGCATATCCTCTGATAATGAAGCCAATATTGAAAAGATCCATGAATAAGAAGACAATCATGATTGCATCCATTGCTACCTCCATAATTGCTCTGCAATTGGGAGCTGCAGGAGTTGTGTTTGAAACATCTGTCTCATCAATCAGCTCCTATTCTCTTTCAACTTTCCTACTGTTGATGTTACCCATTCATCTTGCAATTGGTTTGATTGAAGGAATAATAACTGGTTTTGTTCTGCAGTATCTTTACAGTGTCAGACCTTCTCTCATTGCAATAAACAGCAAAGAAGAGGTGGTGCTGAGCAGATCCAATGTGACTGCAATTTCTTTGATTGCATTGTTCATTGCATCTGTATTATCACTATTTGCATCATCCAATCCCGATGGACTTGAGTGGTCTGTCGCCAGAGCAAACTTGGGTGGAAATGTCACAAAGTTGAGTGGATTTCTGAGTCAACTTCAAAGTAAGATATCTATTTTCCAAGGTTATTCTTTGAATGGAAGTGATGCATCCTCAGCTACAGTTATCAGTGGGATTTCAGGTGTTGTGATTGTATCTCTCATGATTATTTTCTTATCAAAGATTGGTAAGAAGAAGCAGAAATCATAGCATGAGTCTTGATAGTGAGTATAGAAATCTTCTTGAGATAGAGAGTCTTGGAAAAGACTCTCATAATTCTAAATCGGTGACAATTTTCCATTTAATTTCATCTCTGATTGTTATAGTTAGCATCGTGAGCTTTCAGATAACCAATCCAATCAGATTGGCTTCTGCTGTATCAATATTTTTATTGACTCTGTTCTTTTCAAACATTCCCATGAAGATATGGTTAAAAAGAATAGCAATGCTGCTTCCTATACTGTTTGTGTTTGCACTTGGAAATCTGTTGGTATCTCAATATTATCTTGCATATTCGATAATGATAAAGGGATTGTTCTGCGTATCAATAGTTACGATTTTGATGAGAAACAATACCATGGATGAGATAACTTCAGCTCTAGAGGCTCTGAAGGTACCACATCTGTTTGTACTGCAGTTATCTCTTCTCTACAGATACCTGTTCATTTTCTCTGAAGAGTTCTCTCATATGATAAAGAGCTACAGGATGAGAAGTCATCAAATCAAGGGTGTCTCAATTAAAGATGTGGGCCCCTTTTTAGGTTCATTTATTTTGAGAAATATTGATTTTGGAGAGAGAGTATATTTTGCAATGAGTTGCAGAGGATTTAATAATTTGAGAAAGAAAGGAATTGAAGAAAATTCTGAAATACTGGGTGGAGATGGAAGTTTTGATATAAAAATCAAAAATCTATCAGTTCTATATGATGATAAGAAAAAGGCAATTGATGATGTATCTCTCACAATAAAAGAGGGAGAGAAAGTTGCTTTGATAGGTGCAAATGGAGCTGGTAAGACCACTCTCCTCTCAAGCATCCTCAATCTTGTTGATTATCAAGAAGGGTCAATCGATATCAAGGGCGTTGAGGTCAACAGAGCAAACGCCTCAATCATAAGATCTCATATTGGATTGATATTTCAGAATCCAGATCATCAATTATTCAAATCAAAAGTCATTGATGATATCCTCTTTGGCCCAACTAATTTTGCAATGGATGAGATGGTTGTTAAAAAGCGACTGGAAGAATTGATAGAGTTATTTGATGCACAGGATTTGATGGACAGGTACATACACACATTGTCTGGCGGTGAAAAAAGATTGGTTGCCCTCATGGGAATACTGATATTATCACCTGAGGCAATATTGATGGATGAACCCACTGTCTATCTGGATAACAAAGAAAGAAGAAGACTCATCAACTATTTGATGGGCAATGAGCTGACTCAGATAATAAGCACTCATGATTTGGACTTTGCCCTCGATGTCTGTGATAGAGTGATTATTTTGAATGAAGGAAGAGTGGTGGCAGACGGAAGTGCTGCTGTTATTTTGAAAGATGAGGCTTTACTTGAGCAATACAATCTTGAATTGCCTTTGAAGATACAAGGAGAACAATAAAATGAAGAGCAGTACTAAATATGATAAGTTAGTTGATTTGATAGAGGAGTATACAAAAGAGGATGTTGCTGTAGCATTCTCCGGTGGTGTTGATAGCTCTCTCCTGTTGAAGATGTGTGTTGATGCATCTATTAAAAACAACACCAAAGTCTATGGAGTGACTTTTGTAGCAGATCTTCAACCTCATGAAGATTTAGGAATAACTGAAAAAGTTTGCAAGGAAATAGGTGCAACCCATGTTGTGTTGAATCTAAGTCAGCTATCAATAAAAGAAGTCAGAGAGAATCATGTTGATCGATGTTATCACTGCAAGAGAACTTTATTTTCAACCCTTCTTGATTGGGCCCACTTTAAAAACATAAATAGAGTAATTGATGGAACCAATGCTGATGATATGAACTCCTATCGTCCTGGAATCAAGGCTCTTGAAGATCTCAAGATCACAAGTCCATTGAGAATTGCAGGTCTGACAAAACAAGAAGTAAGAGGTGCTGCTTCTTCTTTGAAAGTATCTGTAGCACAGAGACCTTCATCTCCATGTCTTGCAACAAGATTTGAATACAATACAGATCTAGATATCAAAAGAATAAAGATGGTGGAGAGTGGTGAGAGCTACCTGAGGGAGATTGCTTCTAAGAATTTCAGAGTCAGAATGAAAGACATGAGTGCAAGAATAGAATGTGATGTTGATATGTTTGAGACTCTTCTTAAAAGGCGAGAGGAGATTGTTGAGGAATTCAAGAAGATAGGTTTCAGCTACATAAGTCTGGACCTTGAAGGATTCAGATCTGGAAGCATGGACATTGGAATCAAATCATAAACAATTCATTGTATCAAATCAAATTGAGGGCACATTTTATGTGCCTTCAATCATCTCTTGGGATATAGATATAACTCAAATTCCCCCTTGTCTGTAGGTAGTGCATTTTGCACAATCGATATCGATAAATTTGTATTTATATCCATAGTTTGTGTTGTTCCTTCTTGTTATACTTCAAATAATTGAAATCAATATGAGATATTTTAGGAGCAATAATAATGGAATACACAAAACTTTTTTCCAAAGGTAAGATTGGTGGACTGACTATAAAAAACAGAATAGTTATGCCTGCTATGGGTACAGGGCTTGCATCATATACAGGTGAAGCATCAGATGAATTGATCAGATATTATGAAGAAAGAGCAAAAGGTGGATGTGGCTTGATCATCACTGAAATCACTCGAATCGACGATGAAACAGGAATTGGTACTCCAAATCAGTTGAGTGCAATGAACCTCAAACAGATTCCAAGATTGCAGGCTCTTGCAAAGACAATGCACAAATACAACACAAAGATATTTGTACAGCTTCATCACCCAGGAAGAGAATGTCATAGCATGGTTCTTGACGGTCGTCAGATTGTTGGACCAAGTGCAATCACCTCCAAAGCTATTGGTGAGGAGCCAAGAGCTCTTTCAACTGAAGAAGTTGAAGGCTTGGTAGCTAAATTTGTAAAAGGTGCCATCATTGCTCAGACAGCAGGTATCGATGGTGTTGAGATTCACGGTGCTCACGGTTACCTTGTAGGACAGTTCATGAGCCCTCAATCAAACCACAGAGAAGATAAATATGGTGGTAGCTTTGAAAAGAGA
>JBFHKM010000192.1:0-4027 GCA_041595335.1 Sphaerochaetaceae bacterium | reverse complement strand
TGGGTTTCCACCTTGTGCAATAACAAATGGAATACCAATACCTACAGTAATAACTGCAAAAGCAGCAAATGCATTTCCCATAATCATTGTAAAAATTACCATTCCAAGACAATAAAGAACAACACCAAGAAGTATTGAGTTAGAAGGAACAACTGCTGAAATACCATTGGCAATAATTGCTCCAACACCTGCTTTGTTGAAGATTGAACCCAATCCTGCAAGAAGCTGAGGTAATAAAGAAGCTGCACCAACTGTTTGTAGCAGACGAGCTGTATCCTCATTGACCTGTGATGTTTTTGCTTTTGTAATTGTAAGACCAAGAATAATTGATGCAATTGAACCAACACCAATAGCAATTGCTGTTGCAAATCCAATCTGTTTCAATACCATAGCAACAATACCAAGTGCCAATGCTGGAATAAATATTTTGTTTCCAAGACGGTCAGCTTCTTTTTGTCTCACTTCTTCTGCTACAGTTTCATAGCTACCTGCAGTGACTTTTTTTGTGATTGAAAGAAGAGCAAGCAATAAAATAGCATAACCAACAACTTCAGAAGGAAGCAGTGGACCAAAAATGAAAGTAATTGCCACAACCAACCAAAAACCAAAAGTTATGAAGGCACCTTTTTCATTTTTTAAGGATCTAATTGCAGTGATTATACATACAATTCCGCATATTATGTACATTAATTCTGATATATATGTTGTCATTATTCACTGTCCTTTTTTAATTTTTTATCAAATCTTACACTCTGAATGATTGTAAAAATTATGGCTGTCACTCCAATTGGAATGGAATATAAAGATATTGCTGCTAAACCTACATCAACTCCAGCTTCAACTAAAGTTCTCTGAATTAACAAACAACCAGCTGCACCGACAAAGATATTTTGGCCAAAGAAGTTACCGTAGTTTTCTGTTGCAGCAGTCAGTGCCTTCAACTCTTCTATTTCATCTTCATCAAGTTTGCGCTCTTCTTTATTTTCTCCAGCTGCTAAAGCCATTGGATAAATCAAAGGACGTACAAACTGTACATGTCCACCAAGTCTGATTGAAAGTGCTGATGCAATTGTTCTGATTATTACATATAGATAAGATACAGAACCAGCTGTTGCATTTTTGATTGAGCTGATTAAATCTGCAGCTCTCTCTTTCAATCCATATCTTTCAATTATAGCAATTGCAGGTAAGGACATAATAAAAATTGACATGATACGATTGTTAACAAAGGAACTGCCTAAAACAGACATAACTTCATTGAAGCCCATGCCACTGACAAGACCCGTTACAACTCCGGAAATCACTACTGTCGCTAACACATCAAACTTTAAGGTAAAACCAAGAATGATGATAAGAACACCGATTAAACTGATCATAAAAAAAACCTCTCTTATAAAATGATAAAATAAAATTTTCCACAATTGCTATTTATAAAGCAACATAAAGCAATTGTGTTTAAAAAAAGACGCCATATCCCCTAGATAATTGACGTCTTTGTCTAAAATAATTTCATTCATGTTAATATTTATACTTTATTCTTTAGAGTGAATCAATAGGCCCCTTACAATATATCAAACAATCTTTCAGTAAAAGTAAATAATTTATAAAGATTTTGAAGGCATCTGTAAAATCATATATTGCATATATATAAGAAAATTATAATGATATTATGGATTCTTTTATTTATATTATCCTTTTTGTTAGTATTGACTAATTTTTTTAATGTATTATCTTTATATATGTTATATAATGAAATTATAAATACAATTACTTTTCAAGGAGTTAGAAATGAATCAAAAGCAATTTACAAGAATGAAAAATGATGAAGGTTTTATCGCTGCGTTAGATCAGAGCGGTGGAAGTACTCCTAAAGCTTTAAAAGCTTATGGTATTGAGGAAGATCAATACAGTAATGATAAAGAGATGTTTGATTTGGTTCAGGAAATGCGAAGCCGCATCATCACAAGTAAATCATTTACATCAAAACATATTTTGGCTGCAATTTTATTCAAGAATACAATGGACAGAAAAATTGATGGTCTTTATACAGGTGATTATCTCTGGGAGAAAAAAGGTATTGTACCAATTCTAAAGATTGATAGTGGCCTTGCAGAGCAAAAAGATGGCGTTCAATTGATGAAACCAATGCCAGAGTTGGATGATTTATTGAAGAGAGCTAAAGAGAGAAATATATTCGGAACAAAGATGCGTTCTATAATTCATGAAGCTAATGCTGATGGAGTTAAGAAGATTGTCGAACAGCAGTTTGAATATGGCAAGAAGATTGCAGCTGCAGGTTTTGTTCCTATCATTGAACCTGAAGTTGATATCACAAGCAGCACTAAAAAAGAAGCAGAAGTTATGTTGATCAGTGAGATCAAAAAACAACTGAGCAAATTGGATGAATCTGTAAAAATAATGCTCAAGATTTCAATTCCTTCTGATTCTGGTGCATATTCTGAACTTATGAAAGATCCAAGAGTTGTAAGAATTGTTGCATTGTCTGGCGGATACAGCCGTGATGAAGCAGATAAACTCTTAGCAAAGAATCCAAAACTTATTGCAAGTTTTTCAAGAGCTCTACTATCTGATTTATCAGTTAAGCAGACTCAAGATGAGTTTGATAAAGTTTTAGCTGATGCTATTGATGAAATTTACAAGGCATCTGTAGTGAAGGCATAGAGTTCTGATTTAGAATCAAAACATAAATAATAAAGTAAAGCTTAGATTTTCTTACATTGAATGTCTAGGCTTTTTTTTATCTTTCATTGATGATTTATTATTGAGAGTACCTCTCTAATTTTCTTGATATAGCTGAGAAAGGGCATAAAGTATTGAAAATTAATGTTGTAAAAGAGGTTTGTATGCACTTATAATGTGAATTGATATTTCATGGTTTCAATATATATCTATTTGAAACTGTTTTGAATAATAATTTTCTATGATGGAGTTTTATAGTGCCTCTTGAGATTGTACGTAATAATATTACAGAGATGAGGGTTGATGCAATTGTAAATTCAGCCAACCCCGATGTTGCTATTGGTTATGGTGTTGATAGTGCTATACATGCAGCATCTGGTGCCGAATTGTTTGAAGCAAGAAAAGCAATTGGAAAGATTCCAGTTGGTTCTGCAGTTGCAACTCCAGCTTTTAAATTGAATGCTAAATATGTAATTCATACAGTTGGACCAATTTGGTTTGGTGGAATGGAAAATGAGATGGATTTGGTAGAAGCTTGCTACAAGAACTCTCTGCAGATTGCAGTTGAAAATAAGTGTGAATCCATTGCATTTCCACTGATTTCAACAGGTGCCTATGGTTTTCCAAAATCTGAAGCACTTCAGATTGCAACTTCAGTTATCAGTAACTTTCTGCTATTTCATGAAATAAAGGTCTTTTTGGTTGTTTATGATCCAAAATCATTTGCTCTTTCTGAAAAGTTATTTACATCAGTAACAAGTTTTATCGATGATAAGTACACAGGAGAATATACTGATTATTACTCTGAGAGCATAACCAACGAAGACATTGAAACAGGTAGAGTATTGTTTCAACGAAACAATCTGCGAGATACCAGAGTAAAACAAAGATCACCTCATAGAACTGGAACAACAAAATCTAAAAGAAGTCTTTATGATTTGATGGATGCCCTCGATGATACATTCTCACAGGCATTGCTGAGACTCATTCAAGAAAAAGGTAAAACAGAGAGTCAGGTCTACAAAAAGGCCAATGTTGATCGCAAGCTCTTCTCAAAAATAAGAACAAATGAGAATTACAAACCAAGCAAGATCACAGCAATTTCTTTTGCAATTGCTTTGGAACTTAATTTAGATGAAACAAAAGACTTCATCGCCAGAGCTGGATTTGCTCTTTCACATAGCAACAAGTTTGATATAATCATCGAGTATTTTATTGAGCAGAAGAACTACAACGTATTTGAAATAAATGAAGTTTTATTTGCTTTTGAACAAAATCTTTTAGGTTTTTAAAATTGTCGCTTTTTAAGCGACCATTCTATCAATTA
>JBFHKM010000191.1:0-4077 GCA_041595335.1 Sphaerochaetaceae bacterium | reverse complement strand
ATGACTGTGCAAATGGAACTGCACCTGGTACCTTCTCTTTAATGATCAAACAAGCTTCAATGAATTCATCCCATGTCTGAGGTAATTCTGTGATACCAGCTTGGTCCAATATATCTTGGTTAACAAACATAACTCTGGCATTACCAACAACAAATGGCAGTGCATACTCGCCACCCATCATTCTACCTGAATCGTAGTAATAATAGTTGTCTCTTTCTTCCTGTGAGAAATATTTATCAAGATCTTCTAGAGCACCCATCTGGATGTAATCATAGAACATCTGCATGTACATATAACCTACATCTGGGCCGTCACCTGAAGCAAAGCCTGTTAAATACTTCTCTTCATATCCACCCCAAGGTGTGATTTCAATTGATAGATCTACGTTATTTTCAGCTTCCCACGGCTCCAATGTTTCTGCCCAGAACTGCTCGTCCAGTGCATCTCCACTTGCAAAAGGTGGAAGCCAAAGTAACATTTCTGTTTTCTTAGCTGTGCTGTTAGAACCTGTATCGTTGCTTTCTTTTGAGCCACCTGCAAATGCAAATGAAGCTACAAAAGCTGTAAGTAATACTGTCAGTACTATTTTCTTATTCATGTAATAATCTCCTCTTTGATTAAGATATATACATCCTAAGTTGGTAGTCCTTGCTTGTCAATTTTCCATTTTTTTAAAGTTCAGTTTATTAAAAACATACATTTATTCATAGAGTTAATTTCTTTATTAACAATTAATTAACATAAAATTAATAAACAATTATTCTCATTGTATTATTTAAGTTTGCCATGGTTAACATACAATATTTTAACAAGATTTTAAAAAAGATTATGTATTATTTTTCTATTTTTATGCATTTTATGCATATCGATAAAGATATATTGAGGCTATTTTCTCTTGGAATTGAGACGTCTCATCTTTCCTGGAGTCTGAGATTCCAGTTTTTTAAAAACACGAATGAAGGAGATATCTGAGGCAAAGCCCACCTCAAGTGCAACTTCTTTTATAGATTTATTTGAATTGAGAAGAAGAACCTTTGCAAGCTCAATTCTTTTTATATTGAGAGTGCTTATTATTCCTCTTCCATAGTAATCTTTATATATTGTTGATAGATAGGAGTTGCTCACATCCAATCTCTCGGCAATGTTGTAGAGACCGAGATCTTTGTTTGTAAATTCATTCTGTATGATCTCATTTGCTTTTGTGACTATGATCTCACTGCTCTTTGCCTTCTGTTTGATGACATTTATAAAATCTGACTTCCAGTAATATCCACTGACATCAGCTTTCAAAATTTCATCAGAGAACTCTCTGTTGATCAGATCAACATATTCCTCAACCAAAGATGATGAGAGCTTCATATTATCATTGAAGATCTTATCAATTGCATCAAAATAGAGATTGTTATCATTCATCTCCAATGACTTCTTCAATTCATTCAAGGTTGAATTCTCCATAACATAGTAACCACGAGTTATGTTTGAATTATAAAGAGACAATACATTTTTATAGCTGTTGTTTAGATCTGCAAGACCATCACATTTTGAGCTAACAAGAAGTCTCAGATCATCAATATTTTCATTTGATTCTTTGAAGTAGTTTTCAAACAGCTCAATTATCTCAGACTCATAATCCTGAATATCTGTATTCAAGAAGAAAAGAAGAGAGGAATTGTTGATGTAGGTGTAGATATCCATCTGGTCCCCTTCAATCTCATCAACAAGATATTTCAGATCAATTAAAGATAGATTCTTATCACTCATGATTCCTACATAAAAAGATGAATAGTTGAAGTTTATGTGCAGAGTTCCCATCTCAATGTAAGCATTTTCCTCTCTGACCTCTGAATGTAGAAGAGAGTAAAGAAACAGTGTTGATATTGTATTGTCCTGCTCATGAAGCTTTGTTGTGAGGTAATCCTTGCTGTTTATGAAGTCATCAATTCGTTGATTTATTATCTCATAGTTGCTCAGGCCCTTGTTCTCTTCAGCATCCTTTATCTTGGCTGCAAGTTCCTTAATTGGTTTGTTTATCTTCTCACTCTGTCTCAAGGAATAGACAACAGAGAATAGAATGATTGCCACAAACAGGAACATGAGAAGATTCAGATAGAGCTCCACCTGATTTGTATATTTTGATAGATCTATTATTGAGATCACAGACATGCCAAGATTTGACAGATCAAAGGATCCAACATATCTTGAGTCTTTTATGATTGTATCTTCATTTCTAAGGTTCTCAACATCAAGTGTGTTTAAAAAGGATTCAGTCTCCTCATCTTGATAGAGAATCTTATCCTTAACAACAATTGCATTCATAACACCACTGTTCAGATTTATGTTATCACTTATCTTGAACAGAGCCTCTGTATCAATCTTATACTGAATGAGTCCCTGCTTGGTGTTCTCTTTATTGACCATAACATTGTAGATGAGTTGATTGTCCACAACATCAAAACCAGGCTCTCTTTTTAGCATGTACTGATACCAATCACCATAATCATCTCTCTCATCATAGGGAGTTTTCAATCGATAGTACTCTCTGATTTTGTAGGCACCAATATTGCTTATTACAAGATCCTGACGTGGATAATACATTGCAATAGAGCTTATTATTCGATTCACATCCTTGTATTCTTTCAGCTTTATGGAGAGAGGATAATATGATGAGAGATCAATATCATCACTGTCGAGCTCAAGAATCTCGTTGTTTATGTTATCGAGAAGCAGTGAGTTGGTGTAACCAATTATATCCTGCATCTCATTTTGAATAGAGAGTGCATTCACATAATATTGAGTGCGATAGCCGTCGATTCCAATTGATTTGATTGAGTTGAAAAAGAGTATAAGTAAGACAGAAGCGAGGGAAATTGTGAATAGAGATGAGCCCATAACCACCCAAAATATTTCCTTTCGCGTTTTTCCAATCTTTTTTATATTCTTTTTCATAAAATTACGATAATAAATATTTCAAAAAATTAATAGTGATGTAGGTGCCATTTAATTTTACAAAATATGATTTTTTACAATTCATGACACTATATTGTATTAAATTTTTACTCATATTATGGAAAGGCCAAATAAAATCATTCCATGAAAACAATTAGAAAACGCATGCACAAATACATGTTGTAATACCCAATATGTTTTTTTCAATTATGCTCTCTTTTTGTATAGTTTTCTCTTGAAAGTTTGTAGGCGGACCTTTATTCTGCTACAACGAGGATTTGCATATGAACTTATATTTTACAGAGAACATGAAACTTAGAAAGATTCTATATACCATCGATATTGCAATAGCAGCAATATATACAGGCATTGCTTTTTCAACGAGGAGTCCTCTTCAAGCATCAACTGCTGTTGTCATAATTGCAGTTTTCTTGGTTGTCTTATCAAATACAATATTGAATCGTAGAGATGATTCTAAAGTAGGACGTCTTTTGAATGTTCTATACAGAGAATGCAATCCAGCTCTTTTTATTGAAGATGTCAACAGAGAAATTGATCTGAGTGCAGTGAACAATGAGGTCAGAACTCTTGTCCTGCTTCATAAAGCAAACGCTCTTTGTTATGAAGGACTTTTCAGTGATGCACATAAAATAATTGATGAGCTCAATGCAGAAGCAAAAGATGAATCAGATAGATATCTCATTCTGAGCAATTCAATAAACTACAGACTGTTGGAAGAGAATTATGATGGTCTTGATGAAGACATTGAGGACCTTCAAAATCATATAAAAATCAGCGGAAAGAAAGCTAAAAAGAAAACTCTTTTGACAAACATGGGTGTCATGCAGAAGAAACTGCAGCTCAAGATATCCCGTAAAGAGAAATTGAATTCTTCTGAAGTCAACACTCTCTGGGAGATCACAAAACTAGGTGGAAACAATCTCAATCTTGAAACTCTAAGATACTATTCCTCCTTATTTCTACTACAGGAGAAAGATAAAGAGGGTGCAATTGAGCAGCTCAAGAAGATTGCATTCAATGAAGAGAACACAATAATTGAGAAAAGAGCAAAGAAGCTCTTCATTTCATTGACCAAGGATGACACTGAATAAATTTTAAATCATCCCATCT
>JBFHKM010000190.1:0-4114 GCA_041595335.1 Sphaerochaetaceae bacterium | reverse complement strand
CCGGGAGTAGCTAATAGTTTGTTAAAACCAATTTTGTTTAAAGGAAAGTTATCCTGTGCGATAACACCTGTATTGCCAAGAATACAAAATGTAGCCGATGTACTTGAGATGTCTATACCAACGATACTCATACCAACCTCCAGGGTTAAAAATAGGTTCCATTTTCCAATCTCCCGCATGAATGAAACTCTAAGGTTTGATCAACCGATAGGGAAAATTTGGGACCGAGGACAGACTCCTTATGAAACTCTATGGTTTAGTATTTATGAGGTCCTCTGTCCACAATTATATCACTTATAAAAAATATATCATCTATTAATTATAGGTGGTAATAAATAATAGAAATTATACTGGTATTATAGATCAGTTATTATTAGGAGTCATTTATGAGAAAATATATTGAATGGGGAATTGCATTTTTGATTCTCAAATTGATATTCAATCATTATTTTGAACCAATGACAGTCAAATCAGTGATAATAATTCTACTTGAAACAATAGTTTGGCCTGTTTTCGCTGTTAAATTCATCTGGGATTATGTGATATCACCGAAACTACACAGATAAGTGAAAAAAACAACCAAAGTCGTTGGAGTTCAACTTTGGTTGTTTAAAATTAGTAAATTTTTTCACAAAATAATAAAGGAGTTTTATTCTTTACAAAATTAAATTTTCATTATTATTAATATTATTGTTGGGTATCTATGCTAAAGCTTTGCCCAAAGCTTTGCAAGATTCAATATCATCATCAGTAGGTTCGTTATTGCAGATCAAACCATCCTGTATCAATGTTATTCCCATACTTTCCAAATTTTCTTGCCAGGTTCTCATCCACTCACCATCTCCCCAATCATAGCTGCCAAATAATGCAACTTTCTTGCCTTTTAGAGATGATGCAATGCTATCCATGAAAGGTTCGAAGTCATTGGCTTCTAATTCTTCACTTCCCATTGCAGGACAACCTAGTGCAATTGAAGAATGACTCAAAACATCACTCTCTACTGCTTCATCTACACTGTATACATCTTCTGTACCAGCACCTTCTGCTATAGCTTTTGCCATCATTTCTGTATTACCAGATAAACTGTAGTACACAACTGCTGTACTCATACTATTTCTTCTCCTCTGAGAATATCCTCGAAAGAACTACCCTCATTGTATCTATTTATTGACAATTCTCTGCACTTTTTGAAAGTACTGAACAAAGCTGATGCATATTCAGTATCGCCATAGACCTTCCAGTAACCACTCAAGCTGTAGTTCTCGCCTTTGTTCTTTATGAATCCTTCGATATCTTTCAAAGGGTATCCTAAAAAAACACCAATCTCATGAGGAAAGGGATTACAGGAGTCCCCCATTCTACTGGTCAATCTGTCTAAAAGGCCATCAAGAGGCATCAGAGTGTATCCAAATTCTTCAAGAAAGCTAAATCTTTCCTTGGAATAAACATCCTCTTCTAGCGCTCTTCTATCAAATACCAGAACTCTGGTATATTTAGCACATCTTCCTAAAAGCTTTATTTCAAAACCGTTTGATTTCAAAATCTTTACGGTCTCACTGCATGTAATTTCTTTCAGATCTTCATCATTTACCATTATTAAAGAGGAACATTTATATCCTTTAAATACTGGACTTCCTTGATAAAGAAGATTGAAAGCTACTCTCTCACACATATAATCTCCTTAATAGAGGTCAAACATATAGTATATTATGTTAGCAACTTCTAACATGAATATATAAGTATTTTATTCCTTCGTCAAGTAAAAATTCTTTATTTTTTCCGTATAGCATATGTTTTTTCAAAAATTGTTAATTTGTAGTTATTTATTACCAGTTAGTTATTACAAACTATATTGCTTTTTATTGTGGATTTGATGATAACAGGTTCAATTGAGTAGGCTCTTAGATAAATTCAGATTGCAATTGATGAGAAATTTGATTGATAGCAGATATTTATGATTTTTTATATGACGGGAGCAATAAATGGTGGTAATATATCAATTGAGGCATAAGTTAGTTGGCATCTAAATTGAAAGCATCTTGATTTAGAAATTTAACATATCAGTACTTTCTCCTATTCAATGATCGCCGATGATTGAATGAAGATAAGTTTATAAATACGAGGTATTATGTTTGAATTGTTCATATTAATATTGATTTATGGATCCATTCTTCCTGCAATATCTATGTCCAATACTTTCAAATTCAATTATTTTCACTCATCATCTAAGAAGACAAACAAAATTAAATGCATGGCCAGTTCAATATTCATATATGCTCTGTATTATATTTCGTACATTTTTTCATATTTAAGAATTGCAGATCTGTTTCATGATACAATCTACATATCAGCATTTATATCTATAGCTGGAGTTTTTTTCCTTTATAGCCTCATTTTTTTCATGGTCTTTGATCCGCTGGCTAAGATTTGGGAATTCAGGAGCAGTATGAACTGTGAGATTTGGAAGAATTATGCTCCAATTAAATTTCAAGAAGAGGTACAGGAGATAAATGCTTCAGCAATCAGCTGCTATTACCCAAACAGAAAAGAAAGCAAACAAGAGTATAAATATCATACCATAAAGATTCCTTTCTTTAAAAACAAACGAAATAATCAAAGTTGCAGAGTGATCAAATTGAAGACAAAAAATCATCAGAGTTTCTTTTATCGCCACAGAGATAAAAGAGCCCTATTGAAAGAGCTCTCTGATGTTTTCAGCCGAGCCGGTTTGATTGGCCTTCTGAGCAGTACTGCTCTCATGCCTTTTATTGATGATGTTTATATGGATTATGGATACATATTCTCTTTCATAATCTTATCTCTCTATGTTGCCTCTAACATCATGATAGATAGAATTGATGATTACATCTGATGATCAGACTTCCATCATTATTTCAATACCAGCATTGCTGCCCTCTGTATTGAGTTCAAAACCGGTGGCACTGTTCTTAAGAGTCAGCTTGACTCTTCCAGCCAATCCTTCTTTTATGGAATCATCCATGACTCCATCTTTAGGGGAAGCTAAGGATTGAACATCATCAACTGTAGCTACAACAGTCAATTCTAACTTACCTTTTTTCAGGGTAATATTTGCCTGACCTTCTTTTGCTGAATTCACTTTGACTTTAGATCTGTTGTATGTAGCAAATCTATATTCTTCTCCATCAACAAATAAAGAACTGAAGAATCCTCTAAAAGAAGAACCTAAAAAAGGTATATTAGCAACGGACATTGCAAATCTAACATCCTTATTTTCGAAGTGATTGCATTGAATCCAAATATATTCACTAGGAAAGGAAGTTCCCCAATCCTTCTCCATATATCCAAATCCATCATTGAGATCAATGATTTCATCATCAACTGATAGAGTGCCACTTACTGTATGGTTCATGCTCACAATATGGTGATTGCATTCCATCTTTGGTATGTAGCTGAAGAATCCCATGATGTTTGGATTGAATCTAGAAACATTCAGTGGTTCCAGATTGTGAAATTTCAACTCTCCACTGACTTTTATCTCCGAATTCTCCAAATGAATTTTGACATTACTTTTGGTGAATGTTGACTTACCTATTTGCACAGAGAATGGCTCATTTTGGAAGGAGAACTCAGAAATCTCATATTTAAAATAATGAGAAGAGAGTTCATTCTTCTCATTGCAGATGATGCATTGAATGAAGCAATGAGGATCTACCTTATTGTAGCTGACACCAGGAATAAAACTGATGGTATAATTAGCATCTTTATTTACCTGCTTGTAGTACCATCCCTCAAAATATTTTTTATATGTTGCATTCTTTTTCCCTTGGAAAACAACTTTATTGTAATGCTTATTCACTGATATCTCCTTTATCTTCAAAAAGTCCACCGAATTGTATTATAGCACAAATAAGTACCTATAATAAAATTATTTCTATTAATATTGTGAGATGGAAAGAAGACAAGTACAGAATGTAAAAAGTCGAAAACAATCGGTTCTTGGGATTTTTCTGTGTGAAGCTTAGATAACTATGTTTTTCTGAATCTTTCGTTCTATAGCCAATTTCAAAGTTCTTGATTTGATATTTTGTCTACTTTTATCAAATAATTTATAAAAAAAATATTCATCATCTCT
>JBFHKM010000189.1:0-4126 GCA_041595335.1 Sphaerochaetaceae bacterium | reverse complement strand
GCTAGAAGATGACGATTATAATGAATCTGTTCAGTCCATGATTGAAGAAAATAAAGACAATGCTGAGTTTGCAGTTTTCAATACTGGAGAGATAATTTCATCAACTTTTGCTGAAATGGATGATGATTACATGAAGGCAAGAGCTTATGACATAAAAGATGTATCTTTGAGGGTTGTTAACATACTTTGTGGCAATGATTCTGAGAGCATTCTCGATGATGAGCCTGTAATTTTAGCAATTGATGAGCTGACTCCAGCAGAAACTGTTCAGATGGACAAATCTAAATTATTATCATTTGTTACTAAGTATGGCTCCTCAAATTCTCATACTGCAATTCTTGCAAGAACTATCAATATACCTGCTGTAACAGGGGTCATCATTGATCAAGCTTGGAATGGTAAGATGGCCATTGTCAACGGAGAGACTGGAGAGATAATCATTGAACCAGATGAAAAAACGATGAATAAGATGCTCAAAAAACGTAAAAAAATTGAAGAAGAATTTGAGATCTTACAGAAATTGAAAGGTATGCCCAATCGCACCAAATCAGGAAAGGAAATAAACCTCTATGCCAATATCGGTGGCGTTGAAGACGTTGAAAAAGTATTAGAAAATGATGCCAATGGAATTGGCCTTTTCAGAAGTGAATTCTTATATTTAGGAAGAAATGATTATCCAACAGAGGAGCAGCAGTTTGTAGCTTACAAAAACGTTGTTCGTAAGATGAAAGGCAAGAAAGTTATAATAAGAACTTTGGATATCGGAGCAGATAAAAAAGCAGATTATTTCAATTTAGAAAAAGAAGATAATCCAGCAATGGGTTTCAGAGCTATAAGAATTTGTTTGGCATGCCCAAAACTATTCAAAACACAGCTTAGAGCCATTTATCGTGCAAGCGCTTATGGTACAATATCCATCATGTATCCTATGATCATCTCTCTTCAAGAAGTACAAAAAGTGAAGGAGATCTCAGCAGAAGTTCGTTCTGAATTGAATCTTGATAACATACCATATGGTGATGTTGAGCAGGGAATTATGATTGAAACACCAGCTGCTGTAATAATGAGTGATGAACTTGCATGTGAGGTTGATTTCTTCAGCATTGGTACCAATGACCTTACTCAGTACACACTTGCAATGGATAGACAGAACTGTCGTCTTGAATCAATGTTCGACACTCATCATCCAGCTATATTGAGACAGATAAAAACAACAATTGATAATGCACACAAGCACAACTGCTGGGTTGGAATATGTGGAGAGCTCGCAGCAGATCTATCATTGACCAAGACCTTCATAGATATGGGGATAGATGAATTATCTGTATCTCCATCTTCAGTTCTTCCTGTAAGACAGAAGATAAGAGAAGCAGAGTAAGAAGAACTGCTTCTGCTCTTTGGAAGGAAAGTATTCTTGATGTTTGAGTTAATCGATGAACAAAAAAATACAGAAAGAATGATTAATAAATAATGAAATATGCTACATGTCGATATGAAATTGACATGCTGCATATTTTTTGACTTATTCAAATAAAATTCTAATAAATATCAGGAATACTTTTATTCATTTAAAAAGCAATTGAAACTTCTTTGCAACAGTTTTTTGCAACAAATTTTACTGAAAATTGTACTTTTTTTAAGCTAGAAAACTTTAAAATTGAATTAATTTTATAAAAAAATATATTATGTAAATTTATAATAGGTAAATGATTAATAAAAATAAAAGCATCAATTGTAGATTTTTTATATTGAAAGGTTCTCATATGTATAGTTAAAAAAAGTTTGTTTAATAAGTTTCCAAAAAAAAATAATTTTTTTTTATGTTGCATGAATGGTGATTAAATCAATTATTTATATGCATTACTTTGGATATTGTAACGATTGATATATTTAAAACATCTTATAAGTTGGCAAATGCTTAAATAATATGAATAAAATCACATAAATGTAGTACAATTACTATATAACTTAACAAAAATACTTTATTTAATATTGTTATTATAACTTGTTGTGTGAAAAGTCATAGAAAAAGGTGTAAAATAATGATATAACATTTTTGTTTGTTGGTAAATTTGATGTTACATCAAAAAGACATTAAGAAAGGAGATTTTACCAATGGTAAATGCAGTTTTTTTTGATATGAATGAGACCTTGCTGGATTTAAATTTATTGCAGCAGAAGTTTCAAAATTATTTTACAGATCCATATGCTTTAAACTACTGGTTTGTGAAATTGTTGCACAGTTCAACAGTCATGGCATCAATGAATGAGTATGCAGATTTTGGTAAATTATCACGTGCAGAGCTTGAAAATGTAGCAATGGAAAGTCATGTTAATTTAAAAGAAGCAGATATTGATAGTATTTTGAACTCTTTTAAGTCTCTCTCTGCCTATGATGATGTGATACCAGCCCTGAGTCTTTTGAAAGATAACAACATAAGGACAGTAGCTGTTTCAAATTCATCAAAAGATATGATGAAGATGCAGTTACAAAATTCTGGTCTCATAGATCTATTTGATTCGTATTACAGTACAGATTCTGTAAATACTTACAAACCTTTCAAACAAATATACCAATTTGTTGCTGAACAGGAGAAGCTGAAGTTAGATGAAATCTACATGGTTGCCTCTCATGATTGGGACCTCTTTGGTGCACAAAAAGCAGGATTGAAAACGGCTTATATAAAAAGAAAGCATGAAATTTATAATCCGTATTATCCAAAAGCAGATATAAGTGGTGATGATTTAATCGAAGTTGCAGATTTAATAATCGATTTAAACATATAAATTAGAAAAATAATATTTCCTATTGAAATAAAAATGGAGTAATGATGAAATACGAGTACAAAACACTTTCATTTATTAGACACAGAGTTTTTACTGAAGTAAGTAAAATGGCTTTTGAGGACAATTTGGAGAATCTATCAAATATTCCTTTTGAAATAATTCCAGGTAATTCAAAATCTTACCGTGGAACAGTTTTCCTAGATAGAGCCATAGTCAGTGAGAGGGTCAGACTTGCTATGGGACTCAATCTTAGAGATGATGATAAGCCAAGACCAATGTCTGAAGGTATTGAACTTGCTAAAAAGCCATCTAAATACTACGAACCACCTCTAATCAATATTATCAAGTTTGCATGTAATGCATGTCCTGATAATATCTATGAAGTAACAGATATGTGTCGTGGTTGTTTGGCTCATCCTTGTGTTGAAGTTTGCCCTAAAAAAGCTGTTTCTATTGTTAATGGAAAGAGTGTTATCAACCAAGATGATTGTATTAAATGTGGTCTATGTTATAAAAACTGTCCATATCATGCAATTATCCACCATGAAAGACCTTGTGCAAATGCATGTGGTATGGATGCAATTTCCAGTGATGAAAATGGTAAAGCTGATATCGATTATGAAAAATGTGTTAGCTGTGGTATGTGTCTTGTTAACTGTCCATTTGGTGCCATCAGTGATAAGAGTCAGATCTATCAATTGATTCAATCAATCAATGCTCGTGATGAAGTAATTGCAATTGTAGCTCCATCTTATTTGGGACAATTTGGACGCAATGTAGGTTTCAATGATTTCAAAAAATCTTTACTTGAACTTGGTTTCAGTGATGTAGTTGAAGTTGCAATTGGTGCTGATATCTGTACTATTGAAGAAGCAGAGGATTATCTAAATAACGTTCCTAAAAACTTGAAGTTCATGGGAACATCTTGCTGTCCTTCATGGTCAATGATGGCTAAGAAACTTTATCCTGAATACACTGAAAATATTTCTATGAGTTTGACTCCAATGGTATTTACAGCTCGTTTTGTTAGAGAGACAAATCCTAACGCTAAAATTGTATTTGTTGGTCCATGCAGTGCTAAAAAACTTGAAGCTTCAAGAAGAACAGTTAAATCAGAAGTTGATTTTGTTATTACATATGAAGAGCTATCTGGTATGTTTGATGGTAAGGGTGTTAAGGTCATTGGAACTGATACATCTCTCAATACAGAAGCAACTGCAGCTGGTAGAGGATTTGCCGTTGGTGGTGGTGTTGCAGGAGCTGTTGCTAGCTTGATTGCAAAAGAACACCCTGAAATGGATCCTATTCCAATCAAGGCTGCTGCAGGCTTGAAAGACTG
>JBFHKM010000188.1:0-4267 GCA_041595335.1 Sphaerochaetaceae bacterium | reverse complement strand
TATTCAGTCTCTTCTTTCATTACAGATTCAAAAACATCAGAGAATTCTTTTTTAGGGATAACTTCACAGTTCTCATCAAAAGTTCTACGCACTGCCAATTCACTGTAAGCACCACGTTCACCTTGGAAAGATATTTTCAAATTATCTATTTTCTTTTCAACTTCAACACCATTTTTAATAGCTGTTGGTATGATTCTAGGTATTCTTTCTAGGCTCTTACCTACAACCGGTGCCATTGTTTGAACATCTCTCATCAATTTCTCAAACTGAGATGGATATAATGATTGTGCACCATCACTCAAAGCTTTATCAGGGTGATTGTGTACTTCAACAATCAAACCACTTGCTCCACTTGCAATGATTGCAAGACTCATTGGTGATACCAATGATCTTATTCCAGTTGCATGACTTGGATCGCCAATTACTGGAAGGTGAGTCAATTTCTGAACAACAGGAATAGCACTTACATCAAGAGTATTTCTTGTTGCTGTTTCATATGTTCTGATACCTCTCTCACAGAGAACAATCTGATCTGTACCACTTGCCATCAAATATTCAGCTGCCATCAACCATTCTTCAATAGTTGCAGAGATACCTCTTTTTAGAAGTACAGGCATACCTGTAGCTCCAACAGCTTTCAATAACTCAAAGTTCTGCATATTCCTTGCTCCGATTTGGAACATATCTATATACTTACTCATCATCTCAACATCAACAGGAGAAACAACTTCAGTTGTAACAGGCATACCATAAGTATCACCAGCTTTTCTCAAGTATTTCAATCCTTCTTCTCCAAGACCTTGGAAAGAATAAGGGGATGTTCTTGGTTTGAAAGCACCTCCACGGAGAATTACTGCACCAGATTCACGAACAGCTTTTGCAATACTCATGATCTGTTCTTCTGATTCTATAGCACATGGACCGGCCATAACAGCAATACGATTCCCACCAATTTTAACATTACCTAATTGTACAATTGTATCTTCCTTTTTTAATTCGCGAGAAGCCAATTTATAAGGTTTAGAAATAGGTACTACAGAGGAAACGCCTTCTAACTGAGCAACTTCTCTTGTATCCAAGCCGCTTTTGCCCACAGCTCCCAATACGGTTTCTTCTTGACCAATTATTTCCTTAACTTTTAGACCTTTGTCCTCTAAGAATGAAATAATGTGTGTTTTTTGGTTTTTAGTTATATTTTTCTTTAAAATTACTATCATGAAACTACACTAAGCTACTATATTAAAAAAATCAAGTTAATTTCTTGTTAATTGTTTCATGAAAAGAAGTTGTTTTGATTGAATTGTTTAAGAAAAAGAGTGAAGATGTGTTCAATTTTTGAAAAACATCAATCTGAATATCATCAATTTTTCAAAGACTTCAAAATATTGATTTTCTAATAATTGACACCGCAATAATTTATGAAATATTTTGTTTCATTCAGAACATTATATTCCTTCAAATTACCAGATTGTATCAATTTGGTTAAAACCAAATAATTATATTACCTAATCATTATTATTGTGTGAAATTTTTGTTATTTATTTAATGTAGAACAATGTTTTTTTGTACAAAATTTGCTTTTTGTTAAAAATTTGCTTTTTCAATCTATAAAAAACAAAATTATTTTATTATACTTGCGATACTTATGAGAAACAACGAGAAAGAAATACAAATTCCTACTGAAGAAATAAAACAGATAATTTTAGATATATTTAAAGATGTTAAATCTTTCATAGATGAAAATGATTTGAAATACACAATGTACTACGGAACCTTAATTGGCGCTGTACGTCACAAAGGCTACATTCCTTGGGATGTTGATATGGATATCATTATGCCACGTCCTGATTATGATTATTTCATAGATAATTATGTTCCTAAAGACAAAAACATTGAGATGTTTGATCCAAAACATTGTGATTTTTATCACTTTGCTTGGGCTAAGATATGTGATAAAAGAACTGTCTGTGATGAGCATTACCGCGGATATAAAAAACATCCTTATGGCATTTACTTTGATATCTTCCCAGTTGATGGTGTATCTTCAAACGAGAACATTGAGAAACGAAGAAAGAAATCAAAACAACTCATGGCAATGTCCTGTCTTGCAAGATTCAAACCTACAAAATTCTGGCCTCTACATTATAACATTGGAGTAACAATCTCCTCTATTCTATTTGGATGGTCTGTTAACTCTCTAAAATTAAGAGATAAATTGATAGACTTATCATACGCTGTACCTTACGATTCAACTGATGATTTGATGGTATTTGCAAATGGTCCTGCTAAATTGATGCCAATAAAGAAAAAATGGTTGGAAGAAACAATTGATGGATCATTCGAAGGAATTCCTTGTAAAATTACAAAATACTATGATGAAGCCTTAAGAATTCAGTATGGTGATTACATGAAAATTCCAGATGAAAACAATCGAATAGACAATCACTCTTTCAACAGTTACTACTTTAAAAAAGATTTAAAGAAATAAAAATCTAACAAAAAGCAAAAAAATGATCCTCGTACCTTTCATTAAGATATGAGGATCTTTTTTTATATTACCAGTTTATTTCTTCTTTAAGATTTTATGGGTAAGTACCATAAATGAAGGTAGAATAAATAAGGTAGCAAATGTTGTATTTACAAGAGCAACTGATAGCAGTACACCAAAGTATCTTATTGGAGCATAGCTTGCTAAAGTGAGAACCAACATTCCACATATAATAGATATACTTGTTATTATAATAGGTTTACCTGTAGCTCTCAATGATTTTGAAATTACCTCATTTGTAGTTGCATCAGGATGTTTTTTTCTGGTGTTTCTATACCTAATGAGATAGTGAAGAGCATCATCAATACCAACACCAACTGTGATAGATCCAAATACAGAGGTTACCATATCAAAAGGCATTCCAACCAAATACATAAATACATAGTTGGCAGTGACACCAAATGTTATTGGAATCAATGAATACAGACTGATTGATAGTGATTTAAAGAACAGAAGAACTGCTATAAATACAAGTAAGAATGATGTTAAGTTAGCAAGATTCTGATCCTGTCTTATTGCAGCATTTGCCTTACTCAATTTTACCTTACCACCCCAGTTTACATATACTATATCGGAAGGTAGGACATCATTGAACTTATCAACATTATCTATGATTCTTTCAGCACTGCCGACAGACTGCAAGGAATCAAGAACACTATCATAGTATCTGATGGACAGTGTAATTGAATTTCCATCCTCGCTAATCAATGAATCATATTGATAAGAATCAATCTGGTTTTTTACCAAATCAAGCATTCTACTCATGAAGAGAATCATACCCTTTGACTCAGGTATTCCTGAAGTTCCTGTATATTGCTTATTTAAGAAGGCCACATACTGTGGGAAAGAGAAGATACTGATTATATCAGGATCATTTGCTTTCAAGTCCTCTTCAAATTCATAAATCTTAGCTAAGTTCTCTGAATCATCAAAATAATTTTTACTTCCTTCTGGAGCTTTGAAAGTGATGTAGAAAGGCTCTGTTCCACCGAACTCTCTCACGAAAGTTTTTGAATCAACAACAAGTTGGTCTTTCTGTGGGAAATATGATAAGTAATCTGTAACAGTTTCAATCTTACCTTTTACCAAGAAGAATCCAGCTACTGCAATTACAAATATAGCAATGAATACATACCAATAATGGATAACAATCGCACCAAGTTTTGATGATACTTTGTCTAACTTACCGCTTTGATAATTCTTAACTTTTTTAACTGAAGGATTCTTCTGCAATGCAAGCAAAGCTGGTATGAAAGTAACAGAGAGTACTGCACATAAAGCAATACCAAATGATACTGAGATTGCAAGCTGTCTGAATGCTTCCATCTTAGCAACAAGAAGACTCAAGAAACCAATTACAGTTGTGATACTTGCAGTTAAGATTGTACCTTTAATTTTTGAAGCAGCATACATTATATCCTGCTTGTTGCTCTCTTTCAGACCTTTCACCTGATAGTATTCATTCAACATATGAATGCTGTATGAGGAGCCCAATATCAATACCATACACGGCGTTATCATCGTGACTACAGATAGTTCATACCCAATCATACTCATGAACGCTATTGTCCATATCAATCCAATTATGGAAACAATACCTGGGATTATTTCCGCCCTGAAGGACCTGAAACTGAAGAAATATATGAGCAGAATCACAACAACACAAAGTGCCAGTAACAAAGTAAAGTCTCTGAATAGATAGTACTCAACTCTCTGATC
>JBFHKM010000187.1:0-4272 GCA_041595335.1 Sphaerochaetaceae bacterium | reverse complement strand
GCATAAATTCTTTAAGACTTTCTAATAATTTATCAAAATAATCTTTATAATATTTCTTAGGTAATAATAAGCAATCAAACATATTTGAAATTAAACTATCACATATATTATTTAATTCATAAAACTCAAGTGCAGCATTCTCTAATTCGTTAAAGATAATTTCTAAAATTTTTTTCGGATTGGAAACTCCAGTTTCGTAGCAGCCTCTTTTAATATTTTTTAAAACATAATCTTCACAAAATCCTAATTCTTTTCTTCTTCGAGATATTTCATCAAAATACAAAGGTTCTGTTTTAACACCTTCAAATGCCAAAAAAACAATTGAATTGACTTCTTTTTTTTACAGCTGGTTTTCTTTCTCCCAAAGATGTGCTAATTCTCATTTCTCACAATCCTCATTAAGATTTGCTATAATTGGTCCAAATTCAGGGACTGCATCATACCTTCCATCTAAGTAAGCTTTATCCAGCTTTTGATCAAATCTAGTTTTATAATCATCTAGTGAATAAATTTTAGATTCACCTTTATTATTTTTCTTTACAAAACAGACTTCATCCCGCCTCAACAGCTGAAGATCCAATATTCTTGATTCATGTGATGTAATAATTAACTGTATATTTCTTTTTTCAAGAGATTCTAAATATGTCTGAATAAATCTATATGTAAGATTGGGATGCAAGCATCTGTCAATTTCATCAATCACATAAACTTTATTTTTTTCTTTTGTCAAAAGAATTTCCAACAGATCCAACAATCTAATTGTTCCATCAGACTCTTCATTGACTTCAAATATTGTATCTGAATTATTGTGTTTGAAATTTAATTCTCTATATACAGGTTCAACATTTTGACTATCTATTTTTACAGAGAAGAAACAGTGCTCTATTGAAAAATTAAAATATCCAGGCTTTTCCTTTTTTCTGGAAAGTTTCACAAATTTATTCACATCTTTTTGAACTTCATATTTTAATTCTTGTGGTAGTTTATCATAGAATTGTACTTTAGGAATTTCTTCTAATTTAAAATCTGTAATTCCAGTACCAAAAGCTTTTAAAAGTGATGAAATTTTGTCAAAATTATCATCCTCTAAAAGATACTTATATCCTGAAATACTATTATTAGCAAAATTTATATCAAGACTCTCGCGAAACCAATCAAAAATCTTTTTGTAGATTGCTGTTTTTGGATTATCTTTATAAAAATCCTTCTTTTTCCTATTCATCTCATTTAAAAATAGAATATTTTTATCTGACCTTATTCCATTGTAATACAAATTTATTGATTTATTCTTTAACCCATCAACAAAATTCTTAGACTTTACATCTCTTTCAAAAATAGGAGATTCACCACTTTTATTTAATTTAACTAACCATTCTGAAATAATAATTGATTTGTACAAAATACATTCAAATCCATATGCATAATATTCTCCATCCAATTCAATTTCCATTTCAAAATAACTTGGTTTATTTTTATTTTTTGAATCTACTTTGCAATATAGATTAGTTTGTAAATCATTAAGTTGCCCATTCATTACAATACTTTGCATCAATGACATTGCTTTGATAATATTGGATTTCCCAGAAGCATTTGCTCCATAAATTGCAGCAAATTTCAATATTTTATTATTTTTAGATTTATTTACATGTTCAGGAAAAGTTCTCACGTTTCCTGCATTCATTGAAAACTGAACCGTATCATTACTATCATTATCCCTAATATCATCATTAAAAGACAATACATTTTTTACTGAAAATCTAATTAGCATATTAATACTCCTGAGAATATATTACGCCAATTTCACTTATAATACAAGAAATATTAAAAATTCAAGTAAAAAAAATGCTTTAGAGTGAAATTCTCGTAATAATCACAAATTATTACCATTAATTATAAGGTTATATAGAGATATTTTTTTTAAGAATAGCATTTATCCACAACTCATTTTTCCTTTCAACTCGGCTATCATGAGTTACATAGATTTTCAAAATATCAAATATTTTCAATTTATCTAAAAATGATTTAAAAGATCTCTCCGTAAAACAGGTAAAGCTTCTACCATCCTTGGTAAAATCTTCATCTCTCAGTTTGAACGAACAATACATAATACCATCTTCATGCAGCGCTTTATGGAGTTTTTTGAAAGCTTCAGGAAGTATATCTCTATTAACGTGAAGTAATGAAGCACATGCCCATACTGCATCAAACTCTTCTTTGTACTCTATATCAAGAAAGCTCTGTCTCCTTACAGCTATGCCTGTCAGACCAGTTGCTGCTTCAACCATTTTTTCTGAGATATCAAACGCCTCAACATTGAAGCCAAGCTTCTTAAATTGCAGAGAATCACGACCAGAACCACATCCAGCATCAAGGATTCTGTCTCCTTCATTCAGATTCTTAAGAAAAGGTTCATATACTTCATCCATCTTGCAATCAACAGTGCTCTTGATGAAGACATCAGAATTATCATTGTAATAATCAATCACATAGACCTCCTAGATCTCTGTAGTAACTCTCTAAATTCTCTCTTTCAATTTTCTTGATCTGCTCAATATCACCTTCAGATAGTTTGTACCACAATTGAGGATTTATTTGCATCAACTTTATATCTTTACCATAATATATGAATCTCTTTCTCTCATATTTTTCAAAAGGATTCTTCAGCATATTTCGCTTCATCTTAATGGTGTCCAAGAGATACTCTCTGTCATAAACACAGCTCTCTCTATCAACTGGTCTGTTCATCTCAATACGTCGCAAATAAAATCGTACATAATGCTTCAGTACATCATCAATGTCTGCAGCCCCAGTGGAATCTACCACCTGAAGAAGTGATAGGAGAAACACAATCTTGAATGAATAGGTATAGTTTTTATCTTTTATGTATTCAAAAAAATCCTCTCTAATGGTCTCATCACTGTGTTTCTTTAATCCTTCTTGAATTCGAATCTCTTCAACTTGTTTTTCTGTAAAATAATAAATCTTATTTCTTCCAAAATTGAGTGATCTCTCAGGTATCACTTTTTTGTTTTTGATCCAACTGTGCAGAGTCTCTGTTCCAATGTAAAGTTTTCGAGCTGCTTTCCCAGAACTCAAGAGATCTGAGTACTCATCTTCGAATGTTGTTATATCAATTGGAATTACATCCCTCAGAGTCTCTTCATATCCCTCAAGATTTAAGATTGGAGCTCTTTCTGTTTGAACCATCGCTGAAAATGGTCGATACTTTGGCTCTTTAAATATTGCATTTGCACTCCAAGGTCTAACAGTAGCTCCATAGCTATCAACAACATCAATCACAAACACCTCATCTTTGTTATCTCCTTTCCTTAGACCTCTTCCAAGTTGCTGAAGGTACAGAACCTTCGATAGAGTTGGTCTTGCCATAACAAGTATTCCGACATTTCTATCATCAAAGCCTTCATTTATTGCATTGCAGCTGCAGAGGAATCTGAACTCACCTCTTTTATAACTATCAAGAACATCTTTTGGATTCTTACTCTTGCTGCTCAATGATTGTGCAGAAAATCCCGCTTCATTCAATAATTTTGCCATTCGATTTGCATGAGATATGTTGATGCAGAATATTATTCCTTTCAGAGAGCCAGGTTCTCCAGAATTGAAATATTTCTTCAATAAATCTATGATTAAATAATCCCTACTCGGTATGATTATCTTGCTTTCTAAATCTCTATTTACATAATCCTTACCATTGTAACGAACTTCAGATAGATCTAAGTTGGATTGCAATCTATAAGCTCTCACATTTGATATTATGTTCTTTTTTATTGCTTCTTTTAAGGTCAGACTTGTTTGATAGCTTCCAAATACTTCCTCAAGCTTCTGACCATCCATTCTTGTCGGTGTTGCAGTCACTCCCAATAAAAAGTGAGGTGTGAAGTACTGAAGAGCAATCTTTGTCATTGGGGATGTTGCATGATGAGCCTCATCAACAACGATGTAATCATAATAATCCTTAGGAACTGCATTCTTCTTGCTCCATAGCATATGATAGGTTCCACATTCAACTCTATCGCTGAGAGATTTCACATGATTCCATTGATCTCTTATCGCTCTTGTGGGTGCTACGATCAATATTCTTCCTTCAGGATTCTCAATCAGGTACTTTTTTATATCTTCCTCAACAATCAAAGATTTCCCAGAGCCTGTTGGAAGAACAATGAGGCTGCTGCAATCACCTTGGCTCTTTCGTTGATTCTCTAAATCAGCCAGCTTCACTTCCTGATGCTCATAGAGCTTGTATTTTCTTGT
>JBFHKM010000186.1:0-4604 GCA_041595335.1 Sphaerochaetaceae bacterium | reverse complement strand
TAGGGAGTATATATCTTTTTAAAATAGCTAAATTGGTTTGAGCAAATCTTTCTGTTAACTCTCTTCCATTTCTTTTTCTTTCTTTTATGTAAGGACATTTTCCCCAGACCCACCAATCTTCAGCAAAATATTCAAAAATATAGCTTCTGTCTCGAAGATCTTGTGTTTTTTCAGAACTCTCGTAAAGCTTGCCTTTTTTCATCAGATCCTGACAAAATTCATTGGCTTTTAATTTTGAAGTTTGCCCTGTAGAGAAGACTTTTCTCTTTTTGATTCCATTCACTTTTATTAAGGTATAACCATAGTAAATTTTACCTCTTTTATAGAGGTTATAGGGGTTGTGCATTGTTAGATCTCCTGCAAAGTTAGTTTAAAAATCGTCAACAAATCGTCAACAGTTAACAGCAAGAGTGTTTTATGATGGTTAAAATCTATCATCCTAATTTGTTACTTAGAAAAGAGTTACAAATTATAAAAAGGAGTAGATTTAGATAGGTGCCAATCGGATTCGAACCGATGCATCACGGTTTTGCAGACCGTTCCCTTACCGCTTGGGTATGGCACCAAACGCGATAATTGGAATCTATCAGATTTGAACTTCTTATGCAAGTGGTTTTAAAAAAAATGCCACTTTTATTGTATTTTTTTTATATTTTATACTTAAATAGCTAAATAACACTGAAATTGCCCATCTATCAGGTAATATAATAGTACAAATTTGATATTTTGTACATAAAAAGATGAATTGCATGAAGTTTGACAATTATTGTTGATGGTTGATTGTATTCATATATAATTGGTATGGATTTATCCAGTATTTAGTTGACTGCAATCATCATTCTTTATATTTTATTTGTATAATATCATTGAAAGTTCATATGATATTTGTTTATAATTAACAGATAGTCAAAAAAGAAGGTCTTTGATAAAAAAAGATCAAGAAAGAGGAAAAAATGTCAACATTAAAGGAAAGAGCACTCGAGTATCACACATTAGATGGAGTTCCTGGAAAAATTTCAGTAGTTGCAACAAAACCATGTGCAACAGCAGATGATCTTGGACTTGCGTATACACCAGGAGTTGCTGAACCAGTTTTAGAAATAGAAAATAATCCAGAGAATGCTTATAAGTATACTTCTAAAGGAAATCTAGTAGGAGTTATCAGCAATGGTACTGCTATATTGGGACTTGGAAACAGAGGAGCTCTTGCAAGTAAGCCTGTTATGGAAGGTAAGGGCGTATTGTTCAAGAGATTCGCAGATATAGATGTATTTGATATTGAAATTGATGAAACAGATCCTGATAAGTTCATTGAAATTGTAAAATCAATGCAACCTACATTTGGTGGAATCAATCTAGAAGATATCAAAGGCCCTGAATGTTTTGAAATTGAACAGAAATTGAAAGAGCAATGCAATATTCCAGTATTCCATGATGATCAACATGGAACTGCAATTATTGCAACAGCAGGATTGATGAATGCTGTAGAGATCACAAAAAAAGATATCAAAAAGATCAAAGTAGTTGTTAATGGTTCCGGAGCAGCTGGAATATCCTGTGCAAAGATGTTCATTGCAGCTGGTGTTAAGAAAGAAAATCTTATCATCTGTGATAGCAAAGGTGTTATCTACACAGACCGTCCTGTTGGAATGACAAAAGAGAAAAAAGAACTTGCAAACGATACAGACAAGAGAACTCTAGCTGAAGCATTGGTTGGAGCTGATTTCTTGATGGGGTTATCTGTTGCAGATTGTGTGACTCCAGAGATGCTTTTATCAATGGCAAAAGACCCAGTTGTATTTGCAATGAGCAATCCTAACCCTGAAATTAATTATGAATTGGCAGTTAGCACTCGTTCTGACTTAATTATGGCTACAGGACGTTCTGATTATCCTAACCAGATCAACAATGTTCTGGGTTTCCCTTTCATCTTCCGTGGTGCTCTTGATGTAAGAGCTAGTAAAATTACTGAGAATATGAAGATGGCAGCAGCTAAGGCTCTTGCAGAATTAACAAAACAACCAGTAGTTGATGAAGTTGTAAAAGCTTATGGTAGAACTTTTGAATTTGGTAGAGAGTATATCGTACCAAAACCATTTGATCCACGTGTTATTGAATATGAAGCAATGGCTGTTGCAAAAGCTGCATGTGAAGATGGTGTTGCACGTCAACCAATCACAGATTGGGAAGGCTACAGAGAAGCTCTAGTCAAGAGAATGGAAAAACATTGGAACTAAGTTTTTAATTCAATGAAAATTTATTGAACAGTGATGCAGAGGGCAGAAAATCATTTGAATTTTCTGCCCTCTGCTATATAATTTGTTAATTAATTTATTTTGGAGAGAGATAATGAATAAGAAACAAAAAATAAAGATGATAGAGAATCTCAGCAATTCATTTGGAATAAGTGGTTTTGAGGATGATGTGATAGCCTTGATAAGAGATCTATCAAAAGACCTTGGAACCTGTGAAGAAGATAGCATGAGAAATCTATATCTCAAACGAGATGATCATACAGAAAAACTTCCAACTGTATCTTTGAACTGCCACACAGATGAGGTTGGGTTCATGGTACAATTTATAAAAGATGATGGAACACTCACTTTGATTCCTATTGGAGGTTGGGTAGCTACAAATCCTGTATCCCAACTGGTGATGGTAAGAAATAGAGATGGAGAGTACAAAAAGGGGATTGTTGTGAGCAAACCACCTCATTTTATGAGTGCTGAGGAGAGAGCAAAACCAATCACAGTTGAAGATCTCACTGTTGATTTGGGAGTGACTTCAAAAAAAGAAGTGGTTGATGATTTCAAAATAGATATTGGTGCTCCTGTTGTTCCCTATGCAAAGTTTGAATTTGATGAGCAGCATGATATCATGCTTGGAAAGGCCTTTGATGATAGAATTGGCTGTGCTTCTGTACTTATGGCTTTCGATGAATTGAAAGACGAGAGCTTGAATGTAAATATTGTTGGTGATTTTACATCTCAGGAAGAGGTGGGATGCAGAGGCTCTGTTCTCGCTGCAAATACAACCAAACCTGATTTATGCATATCGTTTGAAGGATGTCCTTCTGATGATACTGTTGTTGAACCATATAAAAGACAGACTGTTTTGAAGAGAGGTCCAATGCTTCGTTATATAGATTCTGGAATGATCACAAATCCAAGGTTTCAGGCATTTGCTATTGAATGTGCAAGAGAGTTTGATATTCCTTTTCAAACTGCAGTTAGATCTGGTGGTTCTACAAACGGAAAATCATATCAACTCACGAACAACGGAGTGCCAACTGTAATAATTGGTATTCCAACAAGATATGCTCATTCTCACTATGGATATTGCTGTTACAGTGATGTTGAGAATGCAGTCAAACTTGGAGTTTCAATGATCAAGAAGCTAAATAGAGCGACAATAAAATCTTTTTAAAAAAAACATAGTCAATTACCATTTTCGGGTATAGAATAGATAGAAAAGTGGAGGTGTTATATGATTAATGAAGATCCTTATGAGAACAAAATGACAGGAAATAATAATAATCAACCATATGATGAATCTACAATGGTGAAGAAAACCACCAGTGATGATGCAGGATCCATTGTATTGATACTTGGTATAATTGCTATTGTATCAGCATTTTCTCTTTATCTATCAATTGTAGGATTGGTATGCGGTATTATTTCAATTGTCAAAGGTTCTTCTATAAGACATTGCAGTTCAACAGGTATGGCTGGTTTTGTTCTTGGAATAATTTCTGTGGTAATGGCTACAATACTTTTAATAGTCTCTTTAGCTATTTTTTTATAACTTAAGGTATATTGTTTTTTAAATTATTATGGATTGCAGTGATTTACATTTTTACATGTAAATATATTAGATATAAAACCAGGATGTAACTACGTCTTTGATTTTTGGTTCGTACCGTTATTTGATATCTGTTTTTGATTGTGACTGATTATTTTATAACAACAAATTGTTGCTTTTATTCCATATCTTTTGATATTACATTTACAAGTTTATAAAAAAATATTTCTAAATATATCCTAAAGTGTGAAATATCGCTTTAGGGTTTTTTTTATGAAAATTACATTATGTGCATTTTATGAAGTAATTTTCATATGTATGTAGTTATGTGTATTTAGACAAAATTCTGTAACTTTAAATTGCCACTTTATGAAAATAGGAGTAACTTTTAATTAGATTATTTATGGAGGATTACATATGGATAATGAAAATAAGAACGACGAGTATTACACTCCCTATGATGAGTCATCTCAGGTGAACAATCCTTTGATGGAAAAAAAGAGCACAACTTCAATGATATTAGGAATAATAGCTATTGTTTGTTCATTTACATGGTTTTTGGCACCAGTTGGATTGGTTTTAGGTATAATAGCAGTTGTTAAAGCAAAGAGCTTTAGAAAAGAAAATGGAACTGCAAAAGCTGGCTATATTTTAGGTATAATAGCACTTATTGTATCTGCAATATTGATAATAGGCTTTGTAGTGATGATGTCTCATGGAACATTTACAGGTTATAGAATGCACTCCATCAGCTCTGGATCAGGTTTCCATGGTTCATATTTCTTGCAACGTGGACCTAGAAT
>JBFHKM010000185.1:0-4609 GCA_041595335.1 Sphaerochaetaceae bacterium | reverse complement strand
CTCAACATCATGGAGCTTTCTGCTCATGACCCTTGTTCGAGTTCCAAGGTTCTCTATGGAATTAGTTGCCTGATTGAGACGCTGCTGTACCTTCTCTACCTGAGATCCAAATCTCTCAAATTCAGTTTTAACTGCTGATAGGACATTCCATACTTCTTCACTGCGTTTTTCCAAAGTCAGTGTCTTGAATCCAAGTTGAAGGCTGTTTATGAGAGCACTGAAGGTTGTTGGTCCGCTTATAACGACTTTATATTTGGATATAAGCAGATCAAATAGACCTGGAATGTTGAGCACTTCTGCATACAATCCTTCAAGAGGAAGAAAGAGGATTGCAAAATCTGTTGTATTTGGTGGGTCTATATATTTTGATGATATGCTCTTTGCTTCATCAATTATTCTCACAGACAGAGCTTTGATTGAAGAGTCGATTCCTTCTTTGTTGTTCTCCTCTGTGAATTTCTGAATTCTCTCATAATCTTCTTTAGGGAACTTTGCATCAATTGGAAGATACACAACATCACCTTTCTTTCCAGGAAGTTTGATGGCATACTCAACTCTGCAGTTGCTTCCCTTTCTTGTGATTATGTTTTTCTCCCATTGGGCAGGAACAAGAATCTCAGATAGAATATTCTCTGCCTGAAGCTCTCCCCATACACCTCTGGTTTTGATGTTTCCAAGCAATCTGTTCAAATCACCAACACCGGTTGAAAGACTCTTCATCTCACCAAGAGATGTATGAACACTCTCAAGTTGATCACTTACAATCTTGAAGGATTCATTCAATCTTGTATTCAGAGTAACCGTCAATTTCTCATCCACCGTATTTCTCATTATATCAAGACGTCTGTCATTATCCTCACGTATTTTCTCAAGCTGAACATAGACCTGTTTGGATAGACCCTCATTCTTATTCTCAACATTTGATAGTGCACTGTTCATATGAGAATCAAATTGAGCTAGCTGAGATGAGATGCTGACTCTCTCATTATCGAGCATCTGCATGAGTTCCTTTCTGGTTTCATTATTCTGCTTGAGAAGTATCTCCAAATCTCGGTCATCTTTCTTTTTATTCAGAGAGATTATAACAAGAATAAATGTAGCGACTGTTATAGCAAGTGTGATAATTGATAATAAATTCATAGAACAAAGATATCACCAAAAGGACAAAAGAGAAAGTAAAACATAATATTTGGAAATGACAAAGGTCATTGATTTCTCAATGACCTTCTATCAATGTTTGTTTATTATTTGTAAAATTTATTTAATTATGAACTAGTCTACTAGAACCACTTCACCATTAGGATATCTCTCTGCTACCCAATCAACAATCTTCTGACTGTGAAGAGCATCAACTAAAGCTTTGATCTTAGCACTGTTTTCATCACCTTCTTTAACAGCAACTACGTTTACATAAGGGCTATCTGCACCTTCAACGAAAAGACCATCACGAATTGCAATCAAACCAGCAGGTATTGCATAGTTACCATTGATAACTGCCGCATCTACATCATCTAAAACACGTGGTAGAGATGCTGCTTCAATTTCTTGGAAGTCCAAATCTTTAGGATTGTCTTTGATATCGAAAGGTGTTGCTTCAAGTCCAACGCCATCTTTCAATGTTAGAAGACCTGCACTCTGCAACAATAAGAAAGCTCTGCCTTCATTAGTTGGATCATTTGGAATTGCAATTGTTGCTCCATCTTTAATATCATCAAGACTTGATGCAACATTTGAATAAAGAGCAAGAGGTTCAATATGAATGCCACCAGCTGATACCAAATGAGAACCGTGTTCTTTGTTGAATGTTTCTAGGTATGGAAGGTGCTGGAAGAAGTTTGCATCCAACTCACCGCTTTCCAAAGCTTCATTAGGTGTTACATAATCTGTGAACTCAATGATCTGTAGATCATAACCCTGTGCTGCTAGATCTTCTTTAACAAGATTGAGCATTGCTGCATGAGGTTCAGGTGTTGCACCAATTTTGATGACATTGTTTTCTGCTTGAGAAACTTCTTTTGAACCGCTTGCGAATAGAGCTGTAGCACTGATCAATACCAATGCAATTGTAATTAATTTTTTCTTCATTATATTTTTTCTCCCAAATATTATTATAGAAATAATCGTCAAAAGGATATAATTATCCTTCTGTTTTTTATTAAAAAATTCATATTTATATTTTTTAAATTCAGTATTAAGTATGGTTTTGGATTTATTTTTGAGTATAGATTATTTAGCCCAGCCGGGCATCATACATAGGGACATCATCATAGAAATAGACTTATTTTTGGTTAATTTGGTCATTCGACATCTCCTTGTAAAATTGAATATAATGAAACAATATAATCAAATAAAAATAAAAGCAATACCTCTCATGTATAAATTATGCATATTATTGCATAATATGCAAACCTATAACCCGAATATTGGTAAATTTTAATATTATTATTTCCTTATTATGAAAGTAATTAATCACAGCAGTTTTAATAATTATTAAATTTTTGAAATTTAGCTCTGATTGTGGTGTGCTGAACACGATGTTTTTATGAAAAAAGCAAAAAAAAGAGGTATCCAATGCAAATTACAATGCAATCGAACACCTCATGAATATTGGTCTTATTATTTCTATCTTTTTTTCATCAATCTGGCAACCATTTTATCACCTAAAACTTGCACAACTTCAACAAGAATCAAGATGACAATTACAGATGCAACCATGACATCGGCTCTGAATCTCTGATAACCATAACGTATTGCAAGGTCACCAAGACCACCACCACCAATGGCACCAGCCATTGCTGAATAACCGATCAAGTTGATTATTGTAAGAGTTATTCCAGCTACCAAAGAAGGCATTGCTTCTGGAATCAAAACTTTGTAGATTATCTGCCAGTTTGTTGAACCCATTGATTTTGCAGCCTGAACAACACCAGTATCAACTTCTTTAAGAGCTGATTCTATGACTCTTGCTACAAATGGTGCTGCTGCAATACTCAAAGGAACAATAGCGGCTTTTGTACCTATTGATGTTCCAAGAATGATACGGGATAGAGGAAACAATACAATCATCAATATGATGAAAGGGAAAGATCTCAATACGTTAACAATTCTTCCTAGCACCTGATTCAATACAGGATGAGGAATTATTCCGCCTTGAGATTCTGCTGCTGTTATGCATAAAAGAACACCAAGAGGTAATCCCAATGCAAGAGAGAATATTGTAGAGAACACAACCATCTCGAGTGTCTCAATTGTAGCCGAAGTTACCAAACTCATTAATTGATTCATTATTTATCTTCCTCCACTACAATTCCGTATTCTCTCAGTCTTTTTACAGCTTGAGCCACTACTTCTTTATCACCTGAAATATCACAGAGAAGAGTACCAATATGAAGATCATCTACATTCTGAACTCCACCACCGCGGATGTTGAACTCTACATCAAATTCTTTTGTAATTTTAGATAGAACTGGTTCATCAGTGTGAACACCTTTGAAACGTAGTGTGTACAGTCCGCCGTCACTCCATCTGACAATATCATCAGTTCTTGATTCATCAGCAAGATTTGAAAGGAAGTCTTTTGTAACAGCTGTCTGAGGATTGCTGAATAGATCAACAACTTTTCCAATCTCAACAACTTTACCGTCATCAAGAACTGCTACATCTTCACATGCATCTCTTACAACTTCCATCTGGTGAGTTATCATAACAACAGTGAGGCTCATTTTCTTCTGAATATCTCTGATTAGATTCAAAATAGAGCGTGTTGTCTGAGGATCAAGAGCACTTGTTGCTTCATCGCAGAATAGAATATCTGGTTCTATGGATAGAGCTCTAGCAATTGCAATTCTTTGTTTCTGTCCACCTGAAAGGGTACTGATTGGTGCATCACCACGACCTTCAAGATCAACCAAAGCCAAAAGCTCTTTAACTCTCTTTGCAATGTACTGTTTATCCATCTTTTGAATTTCCATAGGATAAGCAATATTTTCACCAGCAGTTCTAGACGCAAAAAGATTGAAGTTCTGGAAAATCATTCCAATTCTTCTTCGCTGCGCTATTAAAGCATCTTTTTTTAGGTTATCTATTCTTTTATCGTCAAAATAGATCTCTCCCTCATCACATTTCTCAAGAGTGCTGATCAATCTAACTAAAGTAGATTTACCTGCGCCACTCTTTCCAATGATACCAAATACAGTATTTGAGGGTATAGTAAGACTAATATCGTCTACGGCATGTAGGTCGCCGTAAGAGCGTTTTAGATTCTGTAACTTAATTTGCATAGTCACTCCAATCAAACATTGATATGGTATTCTATTAAAGAAAAAGAATTAACACAAGGATTGTTATAATTTTTTTATCAAATTCCTATAATTTTTGTATGATTTTAGAGTAAAAAAAAGCTCACCCAATTGAAGGATGAGCAAAAATATATTATTTAAAAGGAAAAAACACAAACCTTCTAAAAAAGCAAAATAAAAGATCTGGCAACTATCTACTCTCCCACATACTTGTAGTACCATCGACGTAAGAGCGCTTAACTGCCGTGTTCGGGATGGGAACGGGTGTGTCCACTCTGCTATTGTCACCAGACCAGCTTATGTTCAGGTTG
>JBFHKM010000184.1:0-4626 GCA_041595335.1 Sphaerochaetaceae bacterium | reverse complement strand
CTTATTGTTGTGTTCTTGATTGTAGCACTAACTCCCCAAATGACAATACCAGCTCCATTTCTTGTTGATTCTGCATCTCCTGAGGTAACCATATCTGGAGAGCTGTGTCCTTGATCTTGTGTGTTTGTCTGTGATGGAGCACTTCCACCCATTGGAGGAGGTCCCATTTTAGAATTTGAATTACCAGATGCAGCAGGTCCAAACTTCAGTGATGATGAATCACTTTGTGCACTCATTGCCATGTTTGGCATTTTCCCATGGTCTGATGAGCTGTAGCCATCTTCTATGATGAAACCATCAATTATTCCATTGGTTGCAAGTAGAATGTTATCTGTATTTCCTTCTGTTGTACCATCTTTATCGATATCGCCTGATAGGATTGTTTCATGATTTTCTAAATCTCTTTGTGATATTGATGTTTCAGTTCCTGCAAAACCGCCATAGAAATTGGTACCATCTACAAGAGAGAAGCTCACACTCTCATCAGTTTCTGATGCATAGTATGTTCCTTCAGCTACCCAGATGTCATCACCTGATTTACTCTGAGCAATTGCATCTTGTATGTCGTTATAAGCATCTTTCCAGGAAGAGCCATTGTTCTCTCCTGTTGCTTTCTCACTTACATATATTATGGTTGATTCAGAATTATTCGTAATTGTGTTTTCTTTACTGTTGGTATCAAAAGATTTTGTCACTGTACAACTTGCAAAAATTGCAATTACAGAAACAAAAAATATTGAAGTTAGAAATTTTCGGTTTTTCATTTATATATCTCCAGAATGAATATATATGAATATTATAGTGCCATTGTGAAATATTTGTGAACAATAAAATAAATTTATGGAATGTTAATTGTTATTTAAGTAATAATTATCCCAATAAATGATAAATTTGTATTGGGGTGAGATTCTTAAAAATGGGGATTTATTAGCCATAAGTCAACAAAATGTTACAGAATTGGTACAAAACTGTAAATAATTTGCAGTAATTATGGTAATAAATAAAATTAGTTTGACCGGACCATAGTTTGTTGGTAGAATGAGCTTACATTTTTAAAGGGGTGGTGTAATGAAACCAACACTTGTTATTTTAGCAGCCGGAATGGGTAGCCGTTACGGAGGTGTCAAACAAATTGATGCTGTAGGTGCACACGGAGAGACATTATTAGATTATGGTATCTATGATGCAAAGCGTGCAGGATTTGGAAAAGTAGTATTTATTATTAGAGAAGATATTGAAAAAGACTTCAAAGAAAGACTTTTTGATCGAATCAGTAGAAATATTGATGCAGAATATGTATTCCAATCTGGAACATCTTTATTGACAGATGAACAAATTGAATTGAGCAAAGATAGAACAAAACCATGGGGAACCATTCATGCTGTTCTTTGTGCTAAAGATGCTGTTCATGAACCATTCTGTGTTATTAACAGTGATGACTATTATGGCAGTGAAGCTTTTGAAATAATGGCAAAACATTTAAGCAAGCTTGAAAATGATAGCACAGAACACGCTTTAGTCGGATATGTATTAAAAAATACAATGAGTCTATCTGGTAGTGTATCAAGAGCTGTTTGTACAGTAAAAGATGGTTATCTTGTTTCAATGAAAGAGAACACAAAGATTGAATATCAAGGGGATAAGATTATATCTCATCTTGATGGAAAAGATATTGAGTTAACTGGTGATGAATGGGTTTCAATGAACTTCTTTGGATTCACTCCAAAAGCTTTTGTTTCATTTGAAAAATTCTGGAACAATTTCATTGAAAAGAACGTCACAACAGCAAAAGGTGAAAGTTACCTTCCTGAAGGTGCTTCTGCAATCGTTAATGACAATGAAGGCAAACTTAAGTTCTATACAACTCATGAAAAATGGTTTGGTATGACTTACAGTGAAGATCGAGAGAACGTTAAAAACGAATTGCTCAAAAAGACACAAGAAGGTTATTATCCTGAAAAACTTTGGGAAAAATAATCTAAGACAATAAGCATATAGATGCAAAAAAGGAGGTAAGAATTAGATCTACCTCCTTTTTTTTCGTTACAAGCTCTCTTTAGGTATGCTTTGAATTCCAAGCAGCCTTTGTTATTGGGGTGAATCCTTCTCCCATTACCTGATAAGTCTCTTGGACAATTACAAATGCATCTTTATCAGCATTCTTGATTTCATTTGTCAAACGACCAATCTTGTTGTTCTTGATAACAGTCATGAGAACAGGTCTGTTATCACCAGTGTAAAGACCTTTAGCTTGAAGTACAGTTCCACCGTGATCAAGTTCATCAAGAATTACTTTTTTCAAAATATCATTCTTATCACTTATTATATATAGAGTTTTTGAATTGAAAGAATTCAAACCAAGAAGAATCTTATCAATTCCAACTCCAGTTATGTAAATGGTAATAACAGCATACATAGCTGATTCAATTCCAAAGATGAAAGCAGAGAAAAGGACAATCACACCATCGGTGACAACCAATGCAGAACCTAAAGTTATTGGAGTGTACTTGGCTAAAATTTGAGCTACGATATCAGTACCACCTGTATTTGCTCCGCCTTTCAAAACAAATCCAAGACCTGCACCAAAGAGGATACCTCCAAAGATTGCTGATAGTAGATAAGATACATAATGAGAGTAATCAATTATCCCTCTGTCTCCAAAATAACGAGTCAGCAGTATCGTGAAGAAAGAGAATAGGAGTGTGCCCATAAGAGACTTTATGCCATATTCTTTTCCAAATATTTTTATTCCAACAAAGAATAATGGTATGCTCAAAATTAATATGGTGATACCAACATCAACACCAATTGTATAATGAAGAAGAACTGCAATACCAGAAACTCCTCCATTTGCTATTTTTGCAGGAGTTGCAAAAAATACAACTGCGGCTGCAGTTAAAAAAGATCCGATTATTGTGTACGTGTACTCCAGAACTTTATAAAACCTTTCTTCTTTTGATAATTCTTTCATCTATATTTCCTCAAACTTTTAATGGCAAATCTAAATCTATGCTCTCCATTCTTTCAATGAGAGAGAGTGGATCATCATCAACAATCAATTTGTCTAGAACTATTTTTTTCATGAACCCAGAATCACATGCGTTCTTTAAAAATCTCAAAAGGTCATCATAAAAACCATTTACATTGAGAAGGCCAACAGGCTTATTATGATAGCCCAGTTGCAACCATGTATATGATTCAAACAGTTCTTCAAACGTACCTATACCACCAGGCATTGCAATGAAACCATCAGAGAGTTCATACATCTTTGCTTTTCTTTCATGCATTGTATCGACAATTATTCTTTTAGTTTCAATATTTTTATTTACAACCTGTGGTACATTGAGTTTCTCTGGAAGAACTCCAATTACTTCTGTATCGTGAGATGATACATATGTAGCTATTTTACCCATAAGGCCTATATTTCCCCCTCCATAAATAAGGGATATCTTTTTTTCAACAAGGGCCTTACCCATTTCCTGAGCTTTAAGTTTATATAGATCATTATTACCTAAAGAGCTACCGCAAAAAATTGCTAGTGAGTTAATTTTATTCATGAGTGTAGAATAATACCTTGCCTTGTATTTTTACAAGCCTTGAAAAAAACAATTTAGTAAAAAGGTAACTTTCTTACCATTGATAAGTTATAATTAATATAAAAGTAGTTATTAAAAAAAATAATTAGATTGTAAAATGTAAATTTTATTATCAAAATACAAAAAAAGTGCTTTGTACTATCCTTTGATAAGCTTTGACTAACAGTTATTTGTTCATGTAGATATGTGTATTTTAACGTTTTTCAGGTGGTAAAAGAGAAAATTTGTTATGTTTTTGAGTAAAATTCATAACATTTTATAAGTTTGTGTGATATAATTTAAATAACTTCGAAGAAATACCTAATTCTAGAAGATATACATTTTTATTAATGTTACTTAAAAAAGAAAATTATTATAAGGGGCAAGAAAAGGCGAAGAGCTTTTTCAGTTAGATTTATGAAAAAAAGATTTTTAGCTATAATTGCATTATTAGTTATGATTCCTACAATGATTTTTGCAACTGATGTTGCAATTACTTGGGAATGGATGATTGATGACCCACAAGTTACAGGTTTTAGATATCAATTAGATGACGAAAATCCTGACAATTGGACAGTTGTTGACGGAAACACAACTACAGCAGTTTTTCAGAACCTAGATGGTTCAAAAGAATACTCATTGTACTTGCAACAAACTTTCAATGGAATTGATTGGTCTGACAGTGCAGTATCTGTAGCTTATCCATTATTTGAAGCTGAAGATACAGACACCAATGTTGCTGATGAAGTAACAATGGATGCTAATACTGGTGAAGTACAAGAAACTGAAGCAATGCCTGCAGAAGAAGCAATGCCTGTAGAAGATGCAATGCCTGTTGAAGATGCAATGCCTGTTGAAGATGCAATGCCTGTTGAAGATGCAATGCCTGTTGAAGAAGCAATGCCTGTTGAAGAAGCAATGCCTGCAGAAGAAGCAATGCCTGTAGAAGATGCAATGCCTGCTGAAGATGCAATGCCTGCTGAAGAAGCAATGCCTGCAGAAGAAGCAATGCCTGCAGAAGAAGCAATGCCTGCAGAAGAAGCAATGCCTG
>JBFHKM010000183.1:0-4709 GCA_041595335.1 Sphaerochaetaceae bacterium | reverse complement strand
GTATCACTGATATCAAGAGCCTCTTGAATTTTGTAGCTTCCTGGAATCTTACGCATCAAATTGGTGAGATCATCTCTCTGATTCAACTTTATGGACATTATATAACGAAGCATCAGTCTAAGTACTATTATATTCAGTGCAATGAATAAAGCAATGAAAATCAAAGCAAAAGATATAATCATTGCAATTGGACTTTCTGCAAATGCATGATTGATTGATAGATCATGAATTCCATATAGATTTATTATGAAAAAAGACACCAAAGCTACATAATACAATCTTATGTAATTCTTGAGATGTTTTGGAAGCAAACCTATCTGCAGGTGAACTTCCTTATTGAGTGAATTAAATCGTAAAAAACAGATTACCAAAAATACTTAAGCAACTACTGTAGATATTATACTTATCAAAAAATTTTCCCTCTTTTTGTGCTTAAATAAAATATTTATTATTTAATTATAACATAAACAAATGACCCGTCAAACCTATTTTAGTCCATATGAACAAATAAAGCAAATTTGATGTGGGCTTTCGTACAAAATAGATGCATTCATGCATTTCTATATCCTATAATATTAAAATACTTTATTGAATTTGAAAGATAAACAGACAAAAGCTGAGGGGATATGCAAATTCAAATTCAAACAAATATTTGACATCTTATGATGATAACTTGTTACTGGTGAAAGACATAAAATGCATCAGTAGATAAGTATAAAAAGAAACATCATTTATAAAAAGTACATAATATTGTAGATTGTTGCAAAAAAGTATACACTTTCTGTATTATAAATACATATTTATACGTAAATATGAATATACCTATTGAACAGTTACATAAATATGGATATTATCAACTTAATATTTTATTGGGGGCTCGTTTTAATGCAGAAACTTGAAAACTTAAGTACTTTTGTTGGTAAGCACATGGCAATACTTGTATTGGCTGTTGCAGCACTCGCTCTATTCATCCCAACCTCTACAGCTTGGGTAAAGACATCTTGGATCATGCCACTTCTTATGATTATTATGTTTGGAATGGGTCTTACTGTCACACCAAAAGATTTTGCAATTGTTTTCAAAAGACCAAAAGAAGTTATAATAGGATGTTTGGCACAATTCTTGGTTATGCCTTTCTTAGCTTTTGCTCTGGGCAAGATATTTGCACTTGAAACAGGATTGCTTGTTGGTGTTATTTTGGTTGGAACATGTCCTGGTGGTACAAGCAGCAATGTTATGACTTATTTAAGTAAAGGTGATGTTGCTCTTTCAGTTGGAATGACCTGTGTATCAACACTGTTGGCTCCATTTCTCACACCATTAATCACTTACTTCTTATTGAGAAGTACAGTTGATATAAACATGTTATCAATGTTCCTATCAATTGTTAAGGTTGTTTTGATACCTATTGGACTTGGAATGATCATAAATCATTTCTTCTCAGACACAACACAGAAGGCAGTTAAGATACTTCCTTTGGTATCAGTTACAGCTATTGTTCTGATTGTTGCATCTGTTGTAAGTGCTAATTCACAGAAAATATTGACAACTGGCGCTATTGTATTCGTCGTTGTTATTCTACATAACTGTTTGGGATATACCGTTGGATATGCAATTGGTAGGGCTCTCAACATGGATTTACCAAAGAGAAAAGCAGTTGCAATCGAAGTTGGAATGCAGAACTCAGGCTTGGCTACAGGCCTTGCAGGTTCAGCTTTCCCTAACCTTGCAATGGCAACAGTTCCTGGAGCTATATTCAGTGTTTGGCACAACATATCAGGTGCCATTGTTGCCAACATCTTCGCTAACATGGAAGATAAGAAATTGAAAAATAATAATTTAGAACCTGCTGTTGAAACAGTATAATTTTAAATTACTTTAAAAAAAATGTTGCTCATATTTCACCAAGTTACCTGTCAGTTCATATAACTTGGTGTTTTTTACGTATTATAAATAAGAAGGACACCAGATTTGAAGTCCTTACTCCCCAAATCTGGTGTCCTAATATATATTTATTATTATTGTCGCATTGTCATTTATCAAACTTATATCAGAAGGATATATACAAAAATGTTAGTCAAACAAAGCAGTTGATAAATATCTCTCACCTGTATCAGGTAACAAAACAACAATGTTTTTTCCTTCCATTCCATCCTGCTTTGCAAGTTCTATTGCTGCACTGAGTGCTGCACCTGATGAAATTCCAACTAAGAAGCCTTCTGCCTTGCCTAATTCAGCTGCAGTATTGAATGCATCTTCATCAGCTACAGTTAAAACTGAATCAATTATATCTTCATCAAGATTTGTTGGAATGAAGCCAGCTCCAATTCCTTGAATCTTATGTGGACCCTTAACACCTTTACTGATGAAAGGAGAGCCAACAGGTTCAACTGCTACAATCTTAATTTCTTTGTCAATTTCTTTTAAATACTTACCAGTACCTGAAATGGTACCACCTGTTCCAACACCTGCTACAAAGTAATCGACATCACCATCAAGGTCATTCAATATTTCTTTTGCAGTGTGCTCATAGTGAGATGCTGGGTTGTTTGAGTTGTCGAATTGATGAGGTACAAAACTATTTTCAATTCCATCTGCAATTTCTTCTGCTTTTGAATTTGCACCATTCATTCCCTTAGAAGCATCAGTCAAAACAATTTCAGCTCCATAAGCCTGAGTCAACTTAATTCTTTCTTTACTCATGGATGAAGGCATTGCAAGAATGGCCTTGTTACCATTGACAGCTGCCATCATAGCAATTGCGATACCAAAGTTACCACTTGTTCCTTCTACTATTGTTGTGTCTTTATTGATAAGACCTTCAGCCTGTGCTGCTTCAAAGATCTGCTTTGCAGCTCTATCCTTTACGGAACCAGATGGGTTGAAATACTCAACCTTTGCAAAAAGGTTAGCCTTCAAATCATTATTTTTTTTAATCTTATGTAATTCCACTAAAGGGGTATTTCCAACTAATTCATCAATTCTGTTTACTTTCATTGTTCAGTCCTTATCTATTAATATTATTTAATTCCTATTATTGCTATAGGTATACTATATATATAGACATTAATTCTTACTGAGTCAATAGGATTAATAAATAAAAATCAAAATTTATTTACTTATAATACTTACATAAATACACTTCTAAATAAGTTATCCATAACAGTTATTTAATTCTATCTAGCCAAAAGATTACCTGACAAGTAAATGCAATATCACATAAGTATAACAACTTGCATTTAATTATTTTTATGGTACAATAATATTGTTATATATATAACAGAATAAATACAACTCATTGTAACTTAAGATTGATATAGATTTGAACAGCTATTTTATAAAAGGCAATTGAAAACATAATGGAAACAAGACACCATTGAGGAGAACAGAATGAGTCATTTACCTCTTATACCTACAGGAATCATCATCAAGGAATACCTAGATGAATATAATATTACAGCCAAAAGATTTTCAGATAGCACTGGAATGAATGAAATTTATATAAACGAAATTTTACAAGGAAAGAGTCCAGTTACTGAAGAATTTGCTTCAAACGTTCAGAGGTTAATTCCATCGGTGAAGGCTGAATATTGGCTTAATTATGAAACGAAATACCAAAGAGCTTTACAGAGACATAAAGATATAAAATAATTTTAAATTATCTACTTGATAAAACAAGTCAATCTCTTTCTATCAAACACAGCATTCAGCAAAAGAAAAATGATCAATCACAATCCATGTAGAAAGCTACCTTTCAGTGGACATTCATCTCATATCTTTCTGATATATAAAATTATTAGTTTTTAGATTCTTATATTTATGCCATTACTGTGATATATTATGGATATACCAGAGAAAACAGGAGAGCCAGACATGCTTAAATCAAACTTACACACACACAGCACTTACAGTGATGGAAAAAATACTCCAGAAGAAATCATACAGCAAGCCATAAAAATTGGTCTCACATCGATTGGCTTCACTGAACATGCAGATGATGTTTGCAGTGAGGAAGGTATCTGCATGAAGAAAGAGACCTATCGAGAATACTTTTCTTTGATAGATTCCTTGAAAGAGAAATACAGAGGTAAGATTCATATATACAAAGGACTCGAACTTGATGCTTTCTCTTATGATCCAGAAATTGAATTGGACTACACAATTGGTTCAGTTCATTACATTCATAAAAATGATAGATATTACTCCATTGATGACACTCCAGAGCTACTTAAAGAAGCAATTGAGGAGATAGGTGGACAGAAAGAGTTTCTGATTTCATATTTTGACACACTACTCAATTTTGCAAAGACCAGTGATTATGATATAACAGGTCACTTTGATCTATATACAAAGTTCAACGAGATAGAGATGATTGTTGATACTGATAAATCTTACTGCAGAGATATGGCACTGAATGCATTGGAAGAAGTTGTTAATCTTGGAAAGATCATTGAAATAAACACCGGTGCTATAAGCAGAGGATACAGAACAGAACCATATCCACAGAAGTTCTTACTTGATCGTTTGATTGAACTGAAAGCTCCTGTGATCATAGAATCAGATTCACATTCAATATCCACTCTCACAACACACTTCAAACAATTAGAGAGCATTGTTGATTCGTTGAACATAACTTTCCCAAGTAAGGTCAATGAAAAATAATACCCCAGAATTATTACAATTCTGAGGTAATTTCTCAAGGATTTACC
>JBFHKM010000182.1:0-4816 GCA_041595335.1 Sphaerochaetaceae bacterium | reverse complement strand
CTCAGAAGAGAGAACATCTCTTTGTAAGTATTGTTTACTCTGGCAGTACCGATGATTTTATCTAAGTTATTTGCTTCATCCATAACAGGTATGAATGAGATGTTCATCTCTTTGTAAGTTCTATCAGAATGGTCAAAAATTCGGATTATTTCTTGAGCCTCAAGTGCTTTATCTTTTGTTGTGTTGAAAGCAAAGAGATATTTGCTTACATCATCAGGATGAATCAACTTCATATCTATAACAAATTGAGGAAAGTCCTTCATGACAGCATTCTGTCTGATATGAGGTTCAAAGCAGTTACAGTTTGCTATGAGATTGGAATTTACATCATATATCCAATAAAAGAACTTGTTCTTAGCTAGATATTTATTGAGAGAATTGACTGTGTTTGGTTGATTGTTTTTAGTATCTACATACCCCACATAGGCATCATCGAGTATTTCATCAGCAGACTTTGTGTTATGAAATTTACTGCTATCACAATAGGTGAGATAAGTTATATATATGCCATTATCACGCTTTTCATTTGTTCCAATATTGCGAACCCAAAAGTAATCTTCACTCTCACTGGTTCTGAACCTATATTCTATATCAATAGGTGCCAATGGGTCCACTAAAGCAGATTTGTAAGCATCAAGTATGACTGGATAATCTTCATCAAGAATCAGAGCTCCTAGGTTATTGCTTAAGTATTCCATCAAATCGATGCGAGACATCTTGAAGAATTTGCATAGTCCATCAGTCACAAGAACAGGACTGATTCTTTCATCAGATAATTGCATCACTGCCATCGGAGCTTTTATATGTTCCATTACGGTCTGTTCTTGTTTTGTAAATATTGTTTGTTCAATCATCTATTTTCCTTTCAATGAATAAGTGGATGTATATTTGCTATTCAGCAAGGCTCGGTGCAAAGCTTTGTTGAACATCATTTGATTTCAATAGTCTGGATAGCTAGAAAATTTATCAAGGCTATTCATTATCATGAATATCTAAAAAGTTGTATAGGGTTTCCCAGAATTTTTGTTTTTCAATGGGTTTTGCTATGATGGAATTTATTCCAGAATAAAGAGCCCTGTTGATATCATCCTCTTTTGTGGATGAACTCAGCGCGATTATTGGAGTAAATTGATCTTGATAACGTATCTCTCTAGCAACGGCATTGCCGTCCATAAGAGGAAGAGTTATATCTAGTATATAGATATCATATTGTTTTTTTCTGGCTCTTGCTATTCCTTGAAGTCCATTATTAACAACATCACTCTTCAAACCAACGGTAGAAAGAAGATTTTGAATGAGAAGAGCTGTTGATTGATTGGCTTCAAGTATCAAAATTGACTTTCTTTTGAATTGCTTGAAACTTTCAGGTCTGATTCTCCTGTTGAATCTCTCTATTTGAGACTGAGTTGCAAAATCACAAACAAAATTTACAGTGAATGTGGTTCCAACATCAAGTTCTGATTTACATGAGATGCTGCCACCCATTGCATCGAGAGTCTTTTTTACAAGAGCCAAGCCCAATCCAACACCAGTTTCTTCATGATCACTCATTCTGTTTTTCTCTTGAGTGTATTCTTCAAACATATGTTTTTGAAACTGTCTGGACATACCAACACCGTTATCACTTATGATGCAGGTCACGTAAAGCTTATCAAGTTTTTCTCTTGCTATGATTGTGAATTGTATCTCACCCCATCTATCTGTATATTTTATGGCATTGTTGAGTAAGTTGATTCCAATCTGTTTTATTTTTTGAACATCAGTGTAAACATACAACCTCTGGTTGTTTGCCTGCAGGCTTGTATTGATTGTGATATTTTTCTCTTTTGCCTTCGGCTGTACAATTGATAGGACCTGAAGAAATATATTCCTTGTTCTGGATACCTCTGGTTGTAGAGTTATTATATCTCTTTCAAGTTTCCTTGCATTTATAGAATCATTTATGAAAGTCAAAAGATATGAACTGCTATCATTTATGTTAGCAAAATAATCTGAAAGAGTGGCATCATCAGATTCCCCAAGCCCCATCTTTGATAGTCTATGTATTGTGCTAAGAGGTATCTGCATATCGTGTGATAGACGTTTTAAATATTCAGATTTGGCTTTGTTGGCATCTTCAAGCTGTCTTATATAAGCCTTTTCATTTTCAACTGCATCTGTAATATTTCTTGCAACAGCAATGATTGAATATGGAGTCTTCAACTCATCAAATAGAGTTGAATAAACAACTTCAAATCTTAAATTTGTACCTTTTGCATTTTGAAGACAGTATCTCTCGGTCATTTTAAAAGTGGATAAATTCAGCATCTGTTTTGGGATCTCTATTTCATGCGCTTTTATCGCATTGAAGATGGTCTGAGAGTTGTCATAAACATCCAACTTATAGATGGATTGATCTAAATCATATTTACTATCTTTTAAAAGATAGCGCCAGGTAATTATTCCACACTTGGCAAAAAGATCCTTACAACCAGAATATTTTGTTACCTCAGTTGAATGAGTTGATAATTTACTGATTGATTGTTTGATCTCACTGGGAGAGTAGATTGCATAATAAAGAGTTATATCACCTTCAATATGACGATAAATAACCGCTGTTAAAGGCATGTCCTTTTCATGTATATTTACTTTAAAGTTATGGATGATTGGCGATGGCAAATTTTCTAAATTATTTGCAATTAGGTCATTTATTCTATCACGATCTTCATTGCAGATTATCGACTGCATGTTATCATCGGTGGAATTATAAAGTTCAACCTCATTCATATTGAAAAGCTTTTTGATTCCAGCACTGAAAGCAATTGGATTCAGCTTCTTTCTGTAATATTGATAAACAACCATAGCAAGAGGACTCTTTTCAATGGACCCCAGCTCATCTTCGCTTAATTCGAATAATTGTGACATTATAATTCCTATTGTATCGATTTCTATGAGTAAATCCTCAAAACTCCAACTGTTTACGTGTAAAGTATAGCTACCTAATCAAAAGCTGTCATTATAAATATTTGTTTTTTAATAATATTTTATTAAAACCATGAACTGTCAACACAACAATTTCTGGTTGTTGCATACGTAATAAGAGTGCAGCAGTAAGTTGACGTCTTAATAATATGGGTATGTATAAGTTCCTATTTTTGATATATAGATGATTTTTTCGTTTTTTACTTAGAACTTTCAAATTTGTAATATTTTTGCAATCAAGTAAGAATTGTTAAGTGATAAAATACACTATTTAGTCAAAAAAAAATCATAATTTATATCTGAATTATTCAATTTATTTGCCATTATACTATAAAGTACAAAGTATGTATTTTTTTTCAAAACATGAATAAAAATGTATTTAATTCCTTACTAGTTAGTTATTTATTAATACTTAGATAACTTATATAAATTCATAATAAGTTGTACTATTTTCCTTGACAGATGGAAATTTGACCATTAATATTCGTGGTATAATCACTAGGAGAAAAATATGAAAAAAATTAAAAAATTTGGTACTTTTATTGTCTTGCTGTTATGTATGTCCTTTATATTTATTGGTTGTGATCAATCAATTCAAAATAATGAAGAGGACGAGAACACTGCCACTGCTTCAGAAAAAGAAGCTTTTGTAGGTGCTGTGGAGGATTTTGTAGAAACAGGGGAGATGAGTGGGATAACAAATGATACTCCAATTAGAATACCTTCAACTACTGTTATTGAAGATATTACTGATTTAGATTTTGATGATTTATTGGAGTCTTTAGTTGGTAGTATGATAGCTGATACATTAGATGATGATTTTGAATATACATTTAAAGATGAGGATGATGAAAATACATCATATAAATTTGCATTAACTACATATGAGGTTGAAAATATTGATGGTTTTATAGATTTTATTAAAAATAGAGGTGATGGAGATGCCTCAAATAATGAGGATATAGAATATTACATTACTGAGGATATAAATCCTAAATGTGAATTTGCATTTAAAATAACAGATGACTTGGAGGAAATCCTTTCTGGAAGGTTGCAATTTGATGTTGAAATAACTGCTACAGAAAATGAAGATACATCAGAGTCAGCTTCTGAATATATATATTCAATACAAGTGAACAGTGTTGATATTGAGTTTAATGTATTAGCAGATACTGCTGATGCAATGAGTGTATCTGTTGAAATAAACGAAACCAAAGTCCTCTCAGAAGAGACTCTTGATGGTGTAGAGGATTTAGAATTAGATGGAGATATATCAGATTTAAGAAATGCAGTGAATAATTACAAAACTGCTATATGGGGTGATACCAATCCATTAACTCTTTCTTTAACTGCAAGTACAAATGATGGAGAAATTATATATGAATTTACTTTTGATGAAATAGTGGATATTGCTTTTGAATGTTTAGAAAACGTGGTTGATAATGACGATTAGGTTGCATAATTAATCATTGGTGCATAGGTTTTATAGCTTGTGCACTTTTTATTATGGTGAAATATTATATCTGCAACCAAGTAGTGAATACATGGATGCAGATATAAATATCAAAGAGAAGTTTTTATTTCTTAAGAAGTTTCAACACCTCAAGAATATCATCTTCAATAACTGTAGATTTCTGCTTTATCTCATCAGGGGCAAAAGCATCACTCATGTTGATTCTAACAAGATGTGCATTTTTGAGATTTTCAGTCATATTCTCAAATGGATAGCGTATTATTGATGGAGTGTTGAATCCAACTCCAATTTCCAAGAACAGTATATTTGCATCTTTATCCCTGTAAATCTCACTCTCATAATCTTTATATTTGTCCATCCAATCTGCATTGTTGAACTTAT
>JBFHKM010000181.1:0-4837 GCA_041595335.1 Sphaerochaetaceae bacterium | reverse complement strand
TGCACTGAATATAATAGTACTTAGACTGATGCTTCGTTATATAATGTCCATAAAGTTGAATCAGAGAGATGATCTCACCAATTTGATGCGTAAGATTCCAGGAAGCTACAAAATTCAAGAGGCTCTTGATATCAGTGATACACCAGTTTGTGTTGCTATGCTTGATATAGATAACTTCAAGAAAAGCAATGATACTTATGGGCATCTTGAGGGTGACAAGCTTCTGAAGAAGATTGCACAGGCTCTCAATACAACGGTTGGAAATGATAATCTTGCAATACGTTTTGGAGGAGATGAATTTCTTGTCTGTATTGTAAATAAATGTGAAAAGGACGCTCTTCATATTTTTGAGCAGCTCATTGAAAAAGGTGCAAAGATTGGCAAAAAATATGATGGAATCAGTTTGGGAATCAGCATAGGATATTCCTGTGGTATTGGAAAATCTAGAGGTGGAAGCAGTACCTGCACCTCACTGATAGAAGAAGCTGATAGAGCTCTGTACTATGTTAAGAATCATAAAAAGGGTACCATTCATAAGTACTGTGAGGATGATTTCAGCTGATGGTGGTAGATAATCCTTTATAGTTTTTTTGGGGAGGGAGATGGTGAAACTTTATTTTGCTGAAGATGTAAAACTGAGAAGAACTCTTTACTCGCTTTTGATTGTGATATCAATAGTGATAGGAGTTGCATATTTTGAAAATGGAGGAGAGATACTCCTATCTTTTATGTATTCCTTTGTTTCATTCGTTTTCCTTCGATTGGCAATGGAGAGCACTGTCGAGCATATTGATAAGAATAAGTTGAAAAAGATTCTTACAATATTGTATGAGGATAGAGATCCAGCTAAGTTCTTAGAAGAAATTGAAGAGAGCATAGATTTTGAATCCATTGAGAAAGCTCAGATCACAGATATCCTGATTCATAAATCAATAGCCAATTGCTATCTTGGTAATTGGGAGAAGGCAAACAGTATTTTGGACTATGTTGCTGAAAAGACTGAGGATGAGAACTTCATTCTCAAGCTATCCTTCTACAGAATCATGTTCAAAATACTCCAGGGAAAAACTGATAGAATATCAAAGGATATTGAAATCTTTGAAGCTATTCTTACATCAAAGAAAACAGTAAAATTAAGAAGAAGCACTTTGAAGTCTGATAAAAATAAGATGAAGTACTTAAATAGCTTCGATATTAGAATTCTTGAATGTGATCTGCTTTCTAAAATATGTGATGGTGGAGAGTTGAGCAAAGAGGATGAAGCTGTTCTTGATAAGCTTCTGAAGTTGGAGGACACTGCTTTAAGACTTGAGATGCTTCATTATTATGCTGCAACCAACAAAATATTTGAAAATGAGATTTCTGAAGCAAAAGAGTACCTCATGAAAATAGATGTCGATAAAGGAAACACAATAATACAGAAGAAATCTAAGAAGCTTCTTGCCACTCTGGCATAAAAAAAACGGTATTGAATCAAATCAATACCGTGTTATTTTTTAAAAGGGTTCTTTCAAAATGATTAGTTTGTAGCTGCTGCTACAGTTCTATGTGATTTCTCCATTCCTGATTCATATTTTAAGTTTCTGAAATATAAAACTATGTCTGTCATTACCAAGGCAATGTTTGGGAAGTAGAAATAAAATGCCAAGTTATAAGTATGGGTCAAGAACTTTGCACTGAGACCACAGAAGTAACCTATTAAAATGAAAAGCATGAACATCAAGCTTTTACCTTTAGTGGATTTAGATGTATATGATCTGCGAATTGATAGAGGCCATGATAGACCAAAACTGATGATCATTATTGTTTCTAAGATACTAGATAAATTCATAATTTTGTCTCCTGAATTTTTATAACTAATAAAAATATGACTACGTTATAGTCATTCTATAATTAAGTGTCAAGTCAAAAAAAATCCAAAATATGATGAGATGTTATTCTTTCTTTAAGAAAATAACTTGCAAAATTGCATGTTTTTTATTGAGTTTATTCCATACAGGGAATGAACATATATGAATGGTATTTATATGCAAAAATGCAGGAAATTAGATGAAAAAACGACTAAAAAAATAATATAAAAAATTTTTTAATTTTTTTTAAATTTTTAATTCAGAAGTAAATATTGGTGAATAATGAAATATTGCATAAATTTTTATTCCAACTCGCAAGATGAATTAAATCTTCAGATTTCGCTTGATATCAGACTCCATGAACCTGAGAAATGGAGAGTGATTGCTCTTTTCACAATAAAAATTCATCCCATTGAAAATAAAAATACAGAGGGGTCTGACCCCTCTGTAAAGTGTATGAATAATTATTTATGAATAAATCAATTCTTTTTTACAATCAGCATTCTAAGTGCATTCAGAACTGCAAGTATTGAAACACCTACATCGCCAAATACTGCCATCCACATTGTTCCAATTCCAAGAACTGCCAATATCATGATGATGACTTTAACACCAATGGCAAATACTATGTTCTGCTTTGCAATGCGAAGAGTTTTCTTTGAAAGCTTCACCAGTTTTGGAAGACCGGAGAGACCTTCACCCATGATAACAACATCACTTGCTTCGATTGCTGCATCTGAGCCAAGAGCACCCATTGCAATCCCAATGTCAGCTCTAGCAATAGATGGTGCATCATTTATTCCATCACCTACGAATGCTGTGATTTTGGAGCCTTTCATTATCTGTTCAAGATTGACAACTTTCTCTTCAGGAAGCAGCTGTGACTTCACATCATCAATACCAATCTCCTTACCAATAGAATCTGCAATCTTCTTTCTATCACCACTCAACATAACAAGGTTTTTGACACCCTCTTTTTTGAGCTCTCTCAGTGATTCTTTGCTGTCAGTTTTAACTGTATCGCCAACATATATTGTTGCAACATTGAGGCCTGATACTGCTATCTGAACAAGTGAGGACACTGCCTCTCCTCTGTCTTTGATCTCAACACCATTTGCACTCAAGAACTCAGAAGAGCCCACAAGTACTTCCTTATCTTCAATAGTTGTTTGTATGCCCTTACCAAATATCTCTTTGATATCAAGGTGAAGGTTGTTTATAGCATCCATGCTATTTCTACTTAGATACTCATCAACAATTGAACGAGCTATAGGATGAGTTGAAGATCCCTCTGCAAGAGCTGCATAACGAAGAGCTTCATTCTCGTCAAAGTCATATGTCTTGATCTCTGTAACTTTAAACTTACCTTCTGTAAGTGTGCCTGTTTTATCAAAAACAAATGTATCAACCTTTGCAAGTTTCTCAATGAACGCTCCACCTTTGAGTAGGACACCGCTTTTAGCTGCAGCACCAATTCCACCGAAGAATGCCAATGGAACAGATAGTACAAGAGCACATGGGCAAGAAACTACCAAGAACATCAGAGATCTGTAGAACCAAACATCAAATGATTGTCTGAATATCAAGGTTGGAATCAATGTTGTCAAAACAGCTGCAATAACTACAATTGGAGTGTAGTAGTGAGAGAACTTCTTGATGAATACCTCACTCTTTGCTTTTCTGCTGCTTGCATTCTCAACCATCTCAAGAATTCTGCTGAATGTGGATTCACTGAAGCTTTTTATAACTTTAGCTTTAATTGTTCCTGAACCGTTTACAGATCCACTGAGTATAACTGAATCAACACTCACATCTTCTGGTAATGATTCACCTGTCAAAGCAGATGTATCAAGAGTTGATGTTCCTTCAATGATTATTGAATCAAGAGGAATTCTCTCTCCACTTTTTATTAATATGATATCATCAATCTCAACATTCTCTGGATTAACATCAATTGTGCTGTTATTTCTGATGATATGTGCAACATCAGGTTTCAATTCCATCAACTTTTTGATGGAACTTTTTGATTTGTTCATCGCATATTCATTGAATGCCTCTCCAACCATGTAGAAGAGCATCACTGCAACACCTTCAGATGTCTGTCCAACTCCAAATGCACCAAGGGATGCTATTGTCATCAGGAATTCTTCATCAAGAAGACGTCCTGTGAAAAGGTTTTTGAACGCACTGAATACAACACTGTAGCCAATAATTGCATAGGCTACATAAAGAATTATATTTGAAGTAAATATCTGTCCCATGTGAGATGACACAATTCCTGCAACAAAAAGAACACCACTTGCAATGATTCTATTTTTGACTGTGAAAATATTTTTGAGGGTAGATTTAGATTTATCTTCAGATTCCAATGCTTTTTCAAAGTTGTTTGCTTGGTTTTGGAATCTATCAGCGGCGCACGAATCACAGCAGCAACTGCTGCATTCATCATGTCCCATTTTTAATTCTTTATTATCTACTGCCATTGTTTTTGTCTCCTATTACATTTGAACGGTTATTCAAATGTAACTTAAATAAAAATAGTCGAATCAGAAAATTCAACTTTTAGAATACATTTGAATACTTATTCAAATATGAGTTTATTTTAGTGCGGTTTACGTTTTTTGTCAATAAGATAAAAAAGTAATAATTGCGATTTTTTAATTAATATTATCTATGGCTTTGATGCTATAGAATTTCAATGCTGCTATGAGCAGAATGCTCAAGTGCAAGGTTTATAACTCCAACTACATGTTCATCATCGAAAGAGTAATACATGTTCTTTCCATCACGTCTTGATTTAACAACTTTAGTTTTTTTTAACATGGTGAGTTGATGTGATACAGCTGAAGGACTCATGTCCAGGGATTGACAGATCTCACTCACACATTTCTCTCCATCTCTTAAAGTATCAATAATTTTAAATCTTGTTGGATCACCTCAAACTTTAAAAAATAGGCAGCATTTTTCCAGTTCATCATTTTTAATTT
>JBFHKM010000180.1:0-4871 GCA_041595335.1 Sphaerochaetaceae bacterium | reverse complement strand
TTCAGAGAGAAGAATGTAAGACGGAATTTTGAGATCGGTAAGAATAATTATTCAATGCAGACTCTTAGAAAATATCTAGAGACTCTCATAGAAGATCTCGAGTGATGATGATCTATATTTGATGATCCACACAATAAGAAAGCATCTGAAGCCTATATAAGATTTCAGATGCTTTTGTTTGTCATCAATAAATTGGTATGTTGATTGAGAAGCTCAGGCAGCTATCTGCCTCATTCAAGAAAGAGCTTATCTTCCAACCATGACTTGAGATGATTGACTTAACAGTAGATAGTCCAAGTCCAAACCCCTTTCCTTTTCGGCTGTTGTCACCACGGTAGAAAGGCTCAAATATATGCTCCAAGGATTCTTTTGTGATTCCTGATTTGTTGTAATTGCTCACAGTGATTGTTATTCCATCATAGCTCTGGCTCACACTGAGATCTATTGGTTTTGCATTATCACCATACTTGATTGCATTCTCAATCAAATTCTCAAGTGCTCTATCAAGCAGAACAGGATCAAATTTGGTTGTGTACTCTCTGTTGATGTTCAACTTTGATTTGAACTCAATATGATTCAGCTCAAGTTCAACCTTAGATCTCTCCATAAAATCATCCAAGAAGTCATAGAGATTGTTCATTTTGAGTGTTGTTTTGAATCCCTGATCATTTATCTTTATGTAGCTGATCAAAGAAGCAATTCGCTCAACAAGGATTGTGCTCTTATCATGAATTATGCTCAGATAGAGCTGCTCTTCCTCTTCATTTTTTGCCATGCCATCTTGAAGTGCTTCGGTATAACCTATGATAGATGACAGCGGTGTCTTCAGATCATGTGATACCCCTGCAAAGAATCTAGATAGCTGATGTCTGTCCTCTCTTATCTGAATTCTCATTTTTTCAAGAGAGTTATCAAGGAATATGAAGCTGTCCTTGTCCTTGCTTACAATTGGTGTATCATAATCTCCTGATGCAATGTTCTCTGTTGCCATCTCAAGATTCTTGAGATGCTTTCGCATTTTATTGAAATAGAAGAACAGAAAGAAACAGAATATCAAAAGAATGTATCTTATTATGAGACCAATAAATACAAACTTCTTATCAATTAGAATGAAAGATGCATAGACATCATACGTCTCTTGATTTGGGAGAGTTATCTCCTTTGTAAGAGTCTTGGTGGGAACATCTTCAATCTGGATTTGGTTGTATATGACCTGATCACCTTTGAGAACAATTACATTGATTGGCTCTGTTTCCATCTCAAGCAGTGCAATCATCTCATCCTCTGTACCTGCAGCTTCCATATCATTCAATATCTCAAAATTTGAGGAGTTCATGAAGTGATTGCTGCTTGTGTTAGAATCACTGGAATAGGTCACAATTGGAATTATGACAAGAAGTACAAAAGCAAGTACAAGTGGGGTCACCAACATGAAGAAGAAGTTGTTTTTCCCTTTTCGTTTAAATATCACCTTTCAGCTTCTCCTTCTCAAAGAAGTATCCCTTCCCCCTTACATTCTTGATGTACTGTGGGCTGTGATAATCCCTCTCGATTTTCTTTCTAAGACGTTGAATGTACACAGTGACTGTTGATACATCACCATATTCCAATCCCCAAATTTTGTCATATATCTCTTTAGCAGAGAAGACCTTCCCTGCATTCTCTACCAGGAAAGATAGAACTTCAAATTCTTTAATTGGCAGGGCTATTATTGATCCTGCTTTTTTAAGACAGTAGCTCTCATTTATCAACTCATAATCATCAAATTTGATGGACTCACCAGCTGATACATCATTCTTGAGCTTCTCTCGTCTTATTATTGCTCTCACTCTTGCAACAAGAACTTTGGGAGCAAAGGGCTTCATCACAAATTCATCTGCACCGATTCCCAAGCCCATGATTATATCTTCATCTGCCTCTCGAGCAGAGACTATAATCACAGGAACTTGAGATCTGCGTCTGAACTCTGTGAGAAATTCAAAACCATCAATTCCCGGAAGGTTGATATCGAGGAGAATCAAATCAAATGTATCCAGCTCCAGAAGCTTCAGGCCCTCTTCAGCTGAGATCACACATTCAGTCTCTATACCTTCTTTGTTCAGGTACAGTGATTCAAGTTGAGATAACTCAACTTCATCTTCAATTATCAACACTTTCGCTTGCATTAAAAGTCTCCTTCTCCAAGAGTGAACCCTATGTAGGGCTGTAGGTAGTTAGAAGCACCATAATAGTAAGAAGCTCCTAGATTGATTGATATATCATCATTCATATCATACCATATATTACCCAACAGTACACCACTTGTCTCACTGAGAACATTCACAGATGTGAGTGAGTAGGACATATCATCTACTGATAATGATAGAACTGCTGCCAATTGATGAGATGCATCAAAACCAAATGTGCTGACTCCATTTTGATTGTAGTAGTACTGAGCTATGAATGAGAGAGATGTATCACTGAGATTCTCAAGTTCTTTCAGAACCTGAAGTCCAGCTGTTCCTTCGAAGTAGAACTCATCTCCATCATATGATTCAACAGCTTCTGCTATTATATCTACATCTGTAAATAGAGATGTGGAGCCTGTAGCTGCAATCTTTGTTGGAGATTCAGCTTGATCATATGAATAGGATCCACTCAAGCTGTACTCTCCATCACCAAGTACCTTCTCCAATCTGAGTGTGTAACCAATATCTTCTGGTGAGTAATCAGTATCATCAGGGAATGTCAGATATGCATAGACATTGTCATTTCCAATGGGTCTGTTAACTTTTATTGCAACAGGGCCCTCTTGATCATCCTCAGGAGACAGTGGATTTATTGTTGATATATTGAGCAGATTTGCTGGACTGTAGAAATAACCAACTCCCATGTTGAGAGTCTGCTTTCCAACTCTTACAAAGTAATCATCAACAACAAAATCATAGAAGAGTTCATCTACATTGAAGAATGAATAATCTGAAGCAGCATCATCTTCAAATGGATATTGAAGACTTGCTCCAATATAAAATCTTGTATCAGTCGAAGGTCTTGCACTCAGATTGATATCTGTTGATATGTCTGTAGTTGAGAAGCTCTTTATATCATCAACTCCATCAAGATCATATGTGAGACCTGTTTTGAATGTGAATGAATATGAACCTGAGATTTCAGCTCCGCCTGTCAACAGATCATCAAATAGATTCAAGTTGGATGACTGAGATTGCTCCTCTGTTTCAAAGAGAGAATCATCAAAAAGATCATCACCTGCAAATAGGGACTCATCATCCATTATGCTTGTATCTTCAAAAAGAGAATCGAAATTATCTGCAAAGATAAATGTAGATGCAATTGATACCATCATCAATAAACTCAATAATTTTTTCATTTTTTATTCCTTAGTTGTTTACTCTTTCGATGTAAGACTTGGTGAATACAGAAGATGGTAACTCATCTGTAGATATGTTGCTGATTTGAATGGTTGTTTTCTTTCCCTCAACCAACTCATCCTGGAAGATCATGTAGGTTGCAATGTAGTTGCCATCAACCAATTTATACTTGGTGTAGTAGCTGCTTCTGAGAAGTGTGTTGCTCTTGCTGAATTCTTCCTTCTTCAGTGTGACGTTGCTGTTTTTTGCAACATATATTTTCTGATAAGGATATGTGACCTCATTGTTCACTGCCTCCAATGACAGTATGTTGACCTCATAATTACCAAGCTTTCCTTCCTCAACTCCAACCACTTCATAATCCTCAACCAAACTCGAAGATGTGAAATCTGAATTGTTTGCATCGGAATCATTGAACTGCTCTTTCATAGATGTGTGAGAGAACTTTCTGCTATCTGGATCATAGAACCAGAGATTGTCATCAATCAAAAGATATCCCTGTCCTTTGTTTATTGTTGGCTCCTTTATGAGAAGCAAGAACTTATCCTCATCATCATCTCTGAACTGATAGACAACAGTCTTATCAATTCCATCTTCAGGATCTTCACTCAACATTGATAATGTTGCACTGAAATCTGAGCCCTCAAAATTGGACTGACCATCAATTATCTTCAATATCTCAGTTCCCTCTTGAACTGTTGTTGCAAATGCAGATGTCATTGTTACAGCTGCAGCAATAAATAAAATACCAATTACTTTTTTCATTTTGTCTCCTAACGTAGCTCGTCTGCTACTGATTTTTTTAATGCGCTATTTACAGGTCTAGATACAGCAAACAAGCTTATAGATGTGACCAGTACAGCAACTGCGACTATAAATCCTACATTGATTGGGAAGTATAGATGATTGTCTTTCAATATCAGAGATAGTGCACTTTGACTTGGATTTATCATGAAGAGTGATGCAATTCTAGTTACAACCAACTCAGCAATCAATCCATAAGGAACACCCTTGAATGCAATGAGAATTCCTTCAATGTTGAACAATTTCTTGACATCTTTCTTCTGCATCCCCATGGCTCGCATGGTACCGATTTCAAGAACTCTCTCATTCATTATCAAGCGGAATGTGTTTATGAGACCAACCATAGTTATGAGAAGCATTATGAAGAATATTACATAAGCAATGATATCAATTATGTTTAGAATTGATATTGCAGCTTCTGTGTAGTCATTGAGGTTGGAAATTGTAAATCTTGTTCCATCCCACACCTGATCAACATCTGTTGCAAACATGCTCATTCTAGAGGATATGAAATCCTCTTCCTCATCTGAAGCTATGGGAAGAACACCTCCCTTCTCTTCAATTGCACTCTCAATCGTAGCTTGAACAGCATCTATATCATTGGCATCATTTAGCTCTATTGTAAGAGATTGATACTCTCCTTCTTTAAGCCCTATCAGCTCATTCAATCCTTCGATTGAAACATAGTTTGAAGATACT
>JBFHKM010000179.1:0-4907 GCA_041595335.1 Sphaerochaetaceae bacterium | reverse complement strand
TCTTATACACAAAGATACAAAGGTTTCATGTAAAAACCTAGGACAATTGATGACATTTAAAAGACAAAACACGACAACCGCTGTTTTTGGGTGCCATATGCACAATCAAGCAAAAAAAAGTTCTACCGCAGAGCTCTTATAAAAGACTTCTGAGGTAGAACATGGTTGAATTATCTTGTCGAAGAACAACAAGTTACAAACTATTTACTGACTTCACTTAGAACTTGATCCAGTATTGAAATGCCTGCATCAATATCATCATCTGTGATGATCAGTGGTGGTACAAAACGAATTACATTGGTTCCTGCACCCAAAATCAAAAATTTCTTTTCAAAACATTTCTTTATAATATCTGCTGGTGATTCATTCATCTGAAGACCAAGCATGAGCCCTTTTCCTCTGACCTCAGAGATCAGGGATGGATATTTATCCTTGAGATATGATAGTTTTTCAAATAAGTAATCACCTTCATGCTTCACATGATTCAAGAACTTCTCGTCCATCTTATCTAAAATGTAGGAAGAAGCTGCCATAGCAACCATATTTCCTCCAAAAGTTGATGCATGATCACCTTTTACAAGAATACTATTTGCTTTGCCTTTTGTTAGCATTGCACCACATGGTATACCACCTGCAATTGCTTTAGCCAATGTCACCACATCAGGAGTTACACCATATGTCTGATAAAGAAGAGGAGTTCCACAGCGTCCCATTCCACATTGAACTTCATCAAAGATCAAGATCATGTCGTGCTCATCACATAGGTCTCTAAGTCCCTGCAAAAATTCTTTTTCAGCTGGAACTATACCACCCTCACCCTGAAGAGGTTCAACAATGATTGCACATGTCTCTTCATTTACAATTGATGAAACAGATTCAAGATTGTTGAATGTAGCGTAGGAAACGTTTTGTAGAAGTGGATAGAAATTCTTCTGATATTTCTTTTGACCTGTTGTTGAAAGAGATCCAAAGGTTCTTCCATGAAAGGAATCCTTCATGCTTATAACATGAGTTCTTCCACCACTGAACTTGCCATATTTTCTTGCAAGTTTTAGTGCAGCTTCATTTGCTTCAGCTCCACTGTTGCAGAAGAAAGCCTGCTCCATTCCACTTATTTTTGTGAGCTTTTGAGCAACTTCCAACTCACCTTTGTTGTAATATATGTTTGAGCAGTGAACCATTCCTTTCTTGAGGACCTTTTCAATTGCATCAATGTATCCCTCATCTCCATAGCCAAGAATATTTACAGCAATACCAGCTGTGAAATCAAGATATTCATTGCCATCTAAATCATAGGCAATCATGCCTTTTCCGCCGTCCAAAACAATTGGAAGCTGATTGTAAGTTTGAGCTAAGTATTTATCATTATTTTCTATTAATTCACTTTGTTTCATATTTCTATTCCTCTGTATTTTCTGTGAACATTGTACCAATACCTTTTTGAGTGTAAATTTCAAGAAGGATTGAATGTGGAATCTGTCCGTTTAAAATATGGACACTCTTCACACCTTTTTCTAAGGCATCAAGGCAACATGTGACTTTTGGAATCATTCCACCAACAATTGTCTTGTTCTCAATCAATGCTTTTGTTTCTTTGAGATCTAATTTTGCAATCTTAGTTGATGGATCATTTTGATCTCTCAAAACACCCTCGATATCAGATAAGAAAACAAGCTTCTGACATTTAAGTGCTCCTGCAATAGCAGATGCAGCATAATCGGCATTGATGTTGTAAGTCATCTTGTCCTCTCCATATGCTATGGGAGATATGACTGGAACATAATCCATTCTAAGAAGGTCCTCAATCAAAGTTGTATCAACTTTGATGATCTCACCAACGTAACCAAAATCGTGACCATTGATGTCCTCTTTCTTTTTAGCAAGTAAGGTCTGAGCATCTTTTCCTTCTATGGAAACTGCCCTGATTCCCTCACCTTCAAGATCAAGAACCAATTTCTTACCAATTGATCCGACCAATACCATCTCAGCTATCTTCACCGTTTCTTCATCACTGACTCTCATTCCATCTATAAATTTGCTCTTCTTACCAACTTTCTCAAGCATTGCAGAGATCTCTTTACCTCCGCCATGTACAATGATTGGTTGCAGACCTAACAGTTTCAACATGGCAATATCTTTGATGACAGATTTTCTAAGTTCACTGTTTACCATCGCAGAACCACCATATTTAATTATGACTCTTTTGTTGTTGAACTCCTGAATATAAGGAATTGCCTCAAGCAGAATTTCAGCTTTTTCTATTAAAAGTGATTTATCTTCCATCATTAGCTCCTGTAGTCCCCATTGATTCTTACGTACTCATAGCTCAAATCACAGCCCCAAGCTGTTGCACTTCCATCTCCATCTTCAAGAGAAGCCAGTACCTTCACCTCTTTTTCAAGCAAGATTTTCTTAGCAAGGTCCTCATCAAATGCAATTGGTTTGCCTTTATCAACAACTTTTATATCACCACTGTTTGAGCTGAAACTTAGATCAAGAGTATCTAATGTGAAATGAGCACCACTGTATCCCATTGCACAGAGGATTCTTCCAAAGTTTGCATCTGCACCAAAGAATGCAGCTTTGACCAATGAGGATTTGATGACGGATTTAGCAAGTATCTTTGCATCTTCATCACATGTTGCACCAACCACATTCATCTCGATGAATGTACCAGCACCCTCACCATCTTTCACAATCTTGGTTGCAAGTGTTTTATGTACAAGATCAAAGGCTGTTTTGAATGTTTCAAATTCCTCTGTTCCCTCAACAAGTTTCTCACATCCTGATTCACCATTTGCAAGAACAAGAACTGTATCATTTGTACTTGTATCACCATCGATTGAGATCATGTTGTATGAATCTCTGATTGAGGAGCCAAGTAACTTCTGAAGAGTTGCTTTATCAATATTTGCATCTGTTGTGATGAAGCTGAGCATTGTTGCCATGTTTGGATGAATCATTCCAGAACCTTTTGCAATGCCACCAATTGAAACGCTCTTACCCTTGATATCGAAGGTATAGGCAATCATCTTCTTAACTTTATCTGTTGTGAGTATTGCAGTTGCTGCATCCTCATTGTTTTTTTTATCAGATGAAAGATGTTTTACAGCAATGTCCATTCCCTTCTTCATGGTATCCATTGGAAGAGGAACTCCGATAACACCTGTTGAACAGACCAATATCTCATCAGATGTTATCTTCTTGTTCTCGTCAGATAATTTTGATGCAAGATATTCTGCAGTCTCATGACAATCTTTGAGACCTTGATCTCCAGTACATGCATTTGCATTGGCACTGTTAATTACAATTGAATGAACAAAATCGCTGTTCTTCACTACATTGCGGTCATGAACAACCGGAGCTGCTGCTACAATATTCTGTGTGAACACACCTGCAAAAGAACACGGGCTATCACTGTATATTATTGCCATGTCTTTTTTAACTTTCTTCAAACCACATGCTATTCCACATGTCTTGAATCCTTTAGCAGCTAACACACCACCCTTTATTTTCTTTATGTTTTCCATCTATTCCAACTTTTTTGATATCTATACAAACTGAAGTGAAAAATTGTGATATCAGGGATGTATATCATTTAAAATGATATCTTTTACTGATAACTTTCCATTTAGTTTCAATATTAAAACTTATTGTTTATATATTATCTTAGTACTTAATTTATTAAATATTATATTGTTTTTATATTATTTCTTATAATGTATTTGAAGTTACATCATCCAGGCCCATTGATTCATCGAAATCAAACCGTAAGTTCATGTTCTGAACAGCCTGTCCTGCAGCACCTTTTATGATGTTATCAATTGCGCCGATGGCTATCACATTGTTGGTTCTCTCATCAACTGTATAAGAAATATCAACCCTGTTTGTTTGTTTTACAAAACGTGTTTCAGGAAGATGACCTTCTTTCAAAAGATGAACAAATGTTGAATCCTTGTAGAGACTGTTGAAAGCTTCATGGATCATTTCTTTATTGACGCCCTCTTTTAACTTTGCAGTGCATGTAGCAAGTATTCCTCTATCCATAGGAATAAGATGAGGTGTGAATTGAACCATGACTTCTTCATCGCTAATCTTGTTTAGAGCCATTTCAATCTCTGGTGTGTGGCGATGGGTTGTGACTCCATAAGCTTTCACGCTTTCATTTACCTCACAGAACAAATTGGCAGTTTTATTAGATCTTCCTGCACCACTTGTTCCACTCATTGCATTTATAACAATTGAATCAGTTTGTATAAGATTGCTCTTAACAAGTGGAGAGAGTGTCAAAATTGAACATGTTGTGTAGCATCCAGGATTTGAAATCAAATTTGTATGTTTCATTCCATTTGGATCTAAATCAGCCAAAGAATAAACAGCCTCATCCAATAATTTTTGGCTAGGTGCTTCTTTTTTGTACCATGTTTTATATACATCTCTGTCATTCAATCTGAAATCTGCTCCAAGATCTATGACCACAGTATCTTTTATCACACTCTCGTCTATGAGAGCTGTGGAAATTCCTGCAGGTAATGCAAGAAATAATACATCACATTTTTCTGATGCATCTTTCATATCTACTTCATCAAGAACTAAATCACATTCACCATTCATATTTGGATAAATATCTGAAAATATCTGGCCAGCATACGAATGAGAGGCAAGATAAACAATCTTTACATTTGGATGTTTTGTTAATAAATATACAAGTGCGGCACCAGCATATCCTGTTGCGCCAATTACTCCAACTTTTATCATTATGCATCTCCTTGGGATAGAGTTTTGCATATTTATTTATTAATTTCAATACATTAATGTATTTTTATTTATAATATTGCATATCAATATCTTATTGCAAGACTGTATATGGCAAACTACATCAAAAAACTATAATAAATTCATACTAT
>JBFHKM010000178.1:0-4980 GCA_041595335.1 Sphaerochaetaceae bacterium | reverse complement strand
AGTTCAATAGCTGAATGCCATTGCTCAAATGCAAACATTGTTCTCCAGTAAAGCCAGAATGGTGATTGGAAAAATTCTTCAGAAAGATAATCTTCCATATCCTTACCATTCATCTCATCTTCTGGTGTGAAAAAGAGATTTATGAGTTCCATTGAAGCTTTCTCACTCAAACCGTACTTTCCTTCAAAACCAGCATCCTTACCTCTATCTCTTGTTGCTCTCATGAGTGAGTAATTGGGATCCTTTTTATTCAATCTATAAAACTCATCGAGTACAGAAATATCTTCATTCTCAACAGATGGAATGGATCTGAATAAATCCCAGAGGCATTCAAAATGTTCTTCCATCTCTCTTCCACCTCTGATAACAAATCCTTTATCAGAATTGTGTATGCCATCACATGCTCCACCTGCAATATCCATCTCTTCAAAAATATGGATATTGGAACCTTTCATTTGACCATCTCTTATTAAGAAACATGCTGCTGCAAGAGATCCCAATCCAGCCCCTACGATATAAGCTGATTTATTGTCTACGCCTTCTGGTTTTTCCGGTGTGGAAAAAGCTTCATAATTACCTTTACTATAATACATTTAAAATCCTCCTGAGATTTAGTATGTTCATAATGTATTACTAATAGTGGAAGATAAAAATTTACAGTTAGGTTTCAATGTCTTAAATTATTACAATCGATAGCAAATGTCTAAAAACTATTCGTTAGAAAAGGATAAAAATGCCTTTTTGAAATCACCTTCAATGAGTGTATGAACTCTTTTTATAAGAACAGAAGGTTCCTCTTCCATACCTTTATCAATCCAAAGCATGACAATTCCTACAAATGCATACATATTGTATATGGCAATAAACTCTCTATTTTCATCTGAAACAGTTACATCAAATCGCTCAATCTGATCATCAATTACCTTCAACAGAAGATTGATAACAAATTCCTTCAATCCTTCTTCCAGAGTTCCTTTTCCTTGACTGTGATAAAGATTGTAAATTATTATTTTATTATTCTTACAGAAAGTGAGGACTTCTTTGAATCCTTCTTGCCATCCGTTGTAGTTGATTTTTCCTTCAATCTGCTCACTTACATCTGTTTTCAAAGTCCAAGAAACAAGGTCATAGATGTTTGAAAAATGGTAATAAAAAGATTGCCTATTCAGACCACAGTTACCGCATATTTCAGAGATAGTAATTTTATCCAGTGTTTTTTCAGTGAGCAATTTCTTTAAGCTACCACTTAATGCTTGTTTAGTTACTAAAGACATGTATGCCTCCTTCAAGAGTTGAGTTGATTTATATTGTAAAAATACTCAAATGGATTCATCAAATGAGAGTCAATATAATCAAATTTATATTTAATAATAAAACTATTTTTTTAAATTGTATACTTAGTTATTTATATATAATTATTTGATAAAATTTGTCTGAAATACCTAAAAAAGATGAAATCAAGTTCCATACACTCTGAGCTTCTAATATTATCAATAATATTTGTATTTTGAATTAAAACATTGAAAGACAATTCAATCTTTCATGTTCAAATAACGAATAATTCAATTAATTCATAATAAATAACTTCTTTTAAGATATTAAATTAGCTTTAATTGATTCATATATGTTAAATGCCTCATACAATTGCGTTGCTAGTATCACGTGCTATAATAAAGTTATGTAGATGCTATTTATTTTTGACTTTCATAATGAACATATCATCCACAGTGCAAATCCAAAATTATATATGATTTCATTTGTATATAGATCGTCTCGAAGTAATGTAGTAGGAGGAAATACTATGAGTGGTAATGGTAAATGTCCAGTAACCGGACTTGGGGGACATTCTGCAGCTAAAGGTACATCAAACAAAGAGTGGTGGCCAAATCAATTGAATCTTAAAGTTCTTCATCAGAACTCATCTATGATCAATCCCCTTGGTGATGATTATAATTATTCAGAGGAATTCAAGAAACTTGATTTAAAAGCTCTTAAGAAAGATCTATTCAAACTTATGAAGGATTCTAAAGATTGGTGGCCTGCAGATTTTGGAAATTATGGTCCACTATTCATAAGAATGGCATGGCACAGTGCTGGAACTTATCGTAACAGCGATGGTCGAGGTGGTGCAAATACAGGCAATCAGAGATTCGCTCCGCTCAACAGCTGGCCTGATAATGTAAACCTTGATAAAGCAAGAAGACTTTTATGGCCAATCAAACAGAAATATGGACGCTCAATCTCTTGGGCCGATCTCATGATATTGACAGGAAACTGTGCTTTGGAATCAATGGGTGCCAAGGTATTGGGATTTGGTGGAGGTCGTGTTGATATTTGGGAACCTGAAGAAGATGTATATTGGGGACAGGAAAAAGAATGGCTTGAAAAAGGTCGTTATACTGAAGATAAGGATCTAGAGAATCCACTTGCAGCAGTGCAGATGGGACTCATCTATGTAAATCCAGAGGGTCCTAATGGAGAACCTATTCCTAAGGCTTCCGGTCGCGATATTCGTGAGACATTTGCCAGAATGGCTATGAATGATGAGGAGACTGTAGCCTTGATTGCAGGAGGTCACACTTTTGGTAAGTGTCATGGTGCAGGTGATGCAAAGTTTGTAGGACCTGAACCTGAAGCAGCTGGATTGGAAAACCAGGGTCTTGGATGGATCAGTACTTATAAGAGTGGAAAGGGATCAGACACAATTGGCAGTGGTATTGAAGGTGCATGGAAACCAAATCCAACTAAATGGGACAATGGATATTTCAAGGTGATGTTCAAATATGAATGGGAACTTGTAAAGAGTCCAGCTGGTGCATACATGTGGCTTGCAAAAGATGTTGATGATGAGGATATGGTTGAAGATGCTCACATCAAAGGTAAGAAGCATCGACCAATGATGACAACCGCTGATCTAGCTCTAAAATTCGACCCAATTTATGAGAAGATTGCTCGAAGATATCAAGCAAATCCAGATGAATTCGCTGATGCTTTTGCTGCAGCATGGTTCAAACTCACACACAGAGATATGGGCCCAAAGACAAGATATTTAGGACCTGAAGTTCCTGATGAAGAATTCATATGGCAGGATCCAATTCCTAAAACAGATCACATCTTAATAGATTCAGATGACATTGAGAGACTTAAAGTATTGATTCTCGAGACAGGTTTGAGTGTATCAGATCTAGCATCTACGGCATGGGCATCTGCTTCAACATTCAGAGGTTCAGACTTCAGAGGTGGTGCAAATGGTGCAAGAATCAGATTGGAGCCTCAGATCAATTGGGAAGTAAACGAGCCAAAGAAGCTCTCTGTTATTTTAGAAAAACTTACAGAAGTGCAGAAGGAATTCAATAAATCATGCATGGAAGGAAAGAGAGTATCTCTTGCAGATATAATTGTATTGGGTGGTAATGTTGGTATTGAAAGAGCAGCTGCAGAAGCTGGTAGCAAGATAACCGTACCATTTTATCCAGGAAGAGAGGATACAACACAGGAGCTAACTGATGTTCATTCCTTTGCAGTATTGGAACCTACTTCAGATGGATTTAGGAATTATCAAAAAGCAAAATACACAGTATCTGCTGAAGAGATGCTCATTGATAAGGCTCAGTTGCTCACTCTAACAGCTCCAGAGATGACTGTTCTTGTAGGTGGATTGAGGGCTTTGAATATAAACTACAAGCATTCAAACATGGGAGTATTTACATACCGTCCAGGAACATTAACAAATGATTTCTTTGTAAATGTATTGGATATGTCCACTGTATGGAAACCTTCAAAAGAGGATAAAGATATATTTGATGGCTTTGATAGAGCAAGTGGCAAGCAGATCTGGAAGGCTTCCAGAGTTGATCTTGTATTTGGTTCGAACTCTCAGCTCAGAGCTCAGGCAGAGGTTTATGCAAGCTCTGATTCCAAAGATAAGTTCTTGACTGACTTCGTTAAAGCATGGACAAAGGTCATGAATTTAGATCGCTATGATTTGAAGTAAAGCTTCAAGAGGATTCAATGCTGGCAATCGATTGTTATCTATTGCCAGCATATTATTGATATGAAAAAAGCACTTTTTCTCACGTTAGGAATAATAACAATGGTCCTTGGAATCATAGGTATTTTTTTACCTGTCCTTCCAACCACTCCATTTTTGCTGTTATCTGCAACATGTCTTCTCAAGAGTTCTGAGAAGATGTATCTATGGCTCATAAATCATAAGATATTGGGTCTGTACATCAAATCCTATGTAGAATATAAAGCGATAACAAAGAAGGCCAAAATTGTTTCTGTTTTCACTTTATGGCTGTTCATATCAATTTCAATAATATTCTTTTTGGATAATTTATGGTTGAGATTGCTTCTGCTGTTCATAGCTATATGTGTGAGCATTCATCTATTGAGGATGAAAACTCTCACTGAAGAGATGCTTCACTTATCATGATCACTCAAAAAGAATAGCTTTCTGAATCCCACGGGTGTAAGATAAAAGAAAGAGGGTTATATAGATGCTAATTGCAGTTCATTTATATAAATATATTGTTAGATGATTTCAAAAGAAGGAGGAGTTAATAATTTATGAGTAAATACATATGTTCAGTATGTGGTTTCATATATGATGAAAAATTGGGATATCCAGAAGGTGGAATCTCTCCCAATACACTGTGGAAAGATGTTCCATCATCTTTTGCATGTCCTCAATGTGGAGCTGATAAGGATCAATTCATCAAACAAGATGATGCAGAGTCAAAAAAATCAAAAGCTGATGTTGATACAAGTTCGCAAATAGAGAGTGATTACACCGATATGGAGCTTGCTGCCATATTTTCCAATCTTTCTAAGGGTTGCGAGAAACAATATGACAAAGAGATGGCAGACTTATACAATAAGCTCGCTTTGTATTATGGAAAGCATGCAGATTCAAACAGCAACTTAGATTTTGATGTTCTGAAAGAAAGACTTGAAGATGACAACACCAATAAAATT
>JBFHKM010000177.1:0-5023 GCA_041595335.1 Sphaerochaetaceae bacterium | reverse complement strand
TGTAAAAATACAGTACAAGCCTTCTTGGAAAAACTGTTCAACCTCTGAAGATATTGTCAAATATTTAGCATCCACAAGAGAGACTGAATTGAGACTGACATTCTGTAATTCTGGTATCACCAGAGATAAGTTCAGCATCATCACTGAAAATGGAGACCTAGCAACTATTGGCTCCACTGGACAACTCAGACTTGCTTCCTTAGCACTCAGAGCCACTCAAAGCACGTTCTTCAAAAAGAAAACAGGTAAGGATCCAATTCTGCTGATAGATGATGTGCTGCTTGAATTGGACATCAAGAAAAGAAATACCTTTCTTTCACTGCTTGATGGATATTCCCAAGCATTCTTCACTTTTTTACCTAAAGAAATGTACTTCAACGAAGGTGAATCTTATTCTGATAGCATTACTTTAACTGTAAAAGACGGAGGTTTTGTTGATGAGGGTAATTGACGAAGATGATAGAATTGCAACAAAAGATGCAATGAGTAGTAAGGAGCTTGTAGCTCTCTTTCTCAATAAATTAAACGTCAATCATATTGAGGATTGCTCAATAACCCTAAATTGGGAAAAAATAGTTCAAGGTGAGTACTATAAACACTTGAAAGTAAAGGAAATAAAGTATAATAATGTAATCGTAGTTGCAGATCACCCAGCTTGGGCACAGAAAGCAACTATGAGGAAGAAAGAGTTACTAAGGAAAATTCAAAAAGAATTTCCTTCTTTAGGTGTGCAATCTATAAAAATAATTTGTAAGTAACCCTTGACTCACTCAAGGAGGCTCTATATACTTTGCCTCTCAGAGGGGTAGTGTCCTCTAAAATAGAAATCTATGCCGCGAAAGCGATGAATATTGGAGATAAGAAATGAGTTATAAAGGAAAAAGAACTTACCAACCTAGTAAAGTGAAAAGAAACAGAAAGTTTGGTTTCCGTGCACGTATGGCAACACCAGGTGGCCGTTCAGTACTAGCAAGAAGAAGAGCTAAAGGTAGACATAGTTTGTCTGTTTGTGATGAGAAGAAGCCTTTCTAAAAGAGAAATAGTCAAAAAGCAATCAGAAATAAATAGAGCTTTCAAAACAGGACGGAAATATTCAAGTCATGGTTTGAAGCTCATCGTTTGTCCCAATGAACTTAAATTCAGTCGAATCATAGTTATTCCCGTAAAACATTATGGAAATGCTGTACAGCGCAATAGAATTAGAAGGCAGTTAAGGGAAATATGGCGATGTGAAAAAGCTCACTTTGTTTCTGGTTATGATTTTGTTTTTTTGGTATATCCAGGAAAGACTGTTGAACATCTTCAACAGAAGAAGAAACTCATAGATCTCTGTGTTGAAGCTGGGGTATATAATTAAAAAAATAACCTGGTACGACGCTTTTTTTTTAATTTGATTATTCTATTTTCGTTCCTGTTCAGAGTACCAAATAAGCATACTCAACAGGAGTAAGTATGGAAAAAAATACTGTTATAGCAATATTGTTGTCAATTGTTGTAATCACTGGTGGAATGTTCATTCAAACGAAATATTTCTTACCATCTGATGAAGAATTAGCAACAGCTCAAGCTCAGCAAGATGCAGAAGCTGCATCTCAAGCGGCACAATTAGCTGAAGCTAATGATAATATAAGTACAAGTAATAGTAATGGTGTTGATGCCTCTACTATCGAATATACTGGTTCTAGTGAATCTGTTTATGTTGCTGCTGATAAAGCATGGAATTCTGGTTTACCAGGTTCTATAATCGCAGTGGATGACAATACAACTGAAACTTCTTTTGTATATGAAACCAATGTTTTCTCTATTACCTTTGATACAAAAGGTGCATCTGTTTCATCTATAAAACTAAAAGAACATAGCAATACTGATGGCGAACCTGTAGATCTTATCTATAAGGGTGATTCCAGCAAGAATGCTTTCTTGATGTATGCTGGTAAAGATAGAACAAATCCTATCGATACTAATTTCAATTATAAAATCGAAGACAATAAAGTAATATTTACAAAAACATTTGCAACACTTGATGCTGATGGTAAGCCTGCTTCATCTTTTGATGTTGTAAAGACTTATACATTGGGAGATGATGATTATCTGTTCCAAGTAGATGTTGAAATGAGTAATAGCATCAATAAAGCATTACCACTTAACTTTGCAAACGAAGCTTATACTTTAGCTTTTGAACCTCAAATTGGTCCTTCTTTTGATACAATGCCTAACAACAACTACACTTACAGACGTTTCTATGCAAAATATGATGGTTCTGATAAGAAAAAACAGTTGAAAGTCAGTGATTCAATGGACATTGATGAGTATGTAACTTGGACAGCTTTAGCTGGTAAGTATTTCTCTGTAATTGCAATTCCTGATGCAACTAAATATGATATAACATTGACTCAACAGACTGATGTTGATGGAATGGCACAATCTAATGGTATGTACTACACTCGTCCAACCATAAACAGTGCTTACAGTAAAGATACATTTAGATTCTATGTTGGCCCACAATTGGCTGCTAACATGAAGATTTATAATAACAAAAATGACAATGGATTCGGTTTATCAGATCTTCACCTTGAAACTGCTGTTGATACATCAACTTTCCTTAACTGGTTAGAAGTTGCATTGAAGTGGTCTCTAGAGATGCTTTATAAGATAGTTCCTAACTATGGTGTTGCAATCATATTGTTGACTATTATCCTAAAAGCATTATTGACTCCTCTAACAACAAAGAGTATGGAAAGCAGCAAGAAAATGAGTGCTTTACAACCTCAGATGAAGGAATTACAGGAGAAGTATAAAGATAATCCAGATAGATTGAACAAAGAAACAAGTGCACTTTATCAGAAAGAAAAGATCAATCCATTAGGTGGTTGTCTTCCAATGTTGATTCAGTTCCCTATTCTTATCGCATTCTACGGTCTATTGAATAAGAACTTTGAATTACGTGGTGCTATGTTCATCCCTGGATGGATTCCTGATTTATCTCAGCCTGATACAGTTCTAACATGGGGTGCAACTATTCCTTTCATTGGTAATCAATTACACCTTCTTCCAATATTCTATACAATCAGTATGATCTTCTCAATGAAGATAACTCAGACTGGACAGACTGCTGGACAGACAGAAAGCATGATGAAGATAATGACTTATGGTATGCCTATAATGTTCTTCTTCGTATTGTATGATGCACCATCAGGTCTATTGTTATATTGGTCAGTTATGAACGCAATCAGTATTGGTCAGCAATTTTACACCAACCATAAAAAGGAACCTGAAAAGGCACCTAGTAATGTAAAAGCTATCAATGCTTCTAAGAATAAAAAGAAGAAAAAATAATAAATTTTTTAATGAAATTTTATAAGCGAGGAGCAATTTATTGTAATTGCTCTTTCGCATCGGAGAACATATATGACTAGAGAATTTGAAGGACGAAATGAGCAAGATGCAATAGCAAAAGCTATAGAAGAGCTTCAGATTGAACGAGAGGATTTTGATGTTGAGCTTTTAGAGACTGTTAAAAAAGGTTTCTTCAAGAAAAATATCAGAATTCGCATTCATTATAATGATGGAACTGAAGAAGAGAAGCAAGAAATTCCTGCTAAGTCTGATGCTCCATTGAACAGTGAATTTGAACAGCAGGTGATTCAATTTGTAGTTGGATTGCTCAATAAAATGGGTTTTCCTGGAAAAGTTACAGTTTCTTTCAGAAAAGATGCTAAAATTGGTTTGAACATTGAAAGCGATTATTCTTCTATCATCATTGGTAGAAAAGGTAAGAACCTTGATGCTATTCAATTATTGACAAATGTATTTGTTGGTAAGATTGATCCAGATCAAAAAGTAATTATTGACAGTGAAAACTACAGAATGCGTCATGAAGAGCAGATCATCAGAATTGCTTACAAGACAGCAGAACAGGTCAAATATAGCGGCAAGAGTCGTTTGCTTGAACCTATGAATCCATTTGAAAGACGTTTGGTACATACAGCATTGAATGACTTCAATGGTGTTGATACTAAAAGTGAAGGTGACAACCTTTACAAACAGATTAGAGTTTTTCCTAGTAAATAGGAATCTATAAAGACTCAGATTGAAGAGGTTATGGTGAATTTATTTTCATTGTGACTTCTTTTTTTATGCCATTTATGTTGTTATTACATAATAAATTAAAATTTAAATGGTAAGCAGTTTCAAAAAAGTTGACAGGGATATTCAATTGACTTAGCCTTCTTATATGGTTTGAGACATTTTAAGGAGGACTTATGAGATTTTTAAATAGATCAGTATTGATTGTCATGTTTGTTTGTATTTTTAATCTGTCCTTTTTATATGCAGCAGACTCTGGAACATTAGATGTATCAATTGTTGTTGATGTTCCAGTTGAGTCTTACTATCCAGCAATCTACTACAACGACCAGGTGCTAGCTCTACAGAACAGAGTGCTTGATGATAATGAGCAACCCTTCTCTATCACAGAAGATGGTGAGACCCCAAATTTTATCATTAGAATCGAAGGTAATGAAGGATCAAGCAAGATTCTTGATGTATCGATAGATGGCGGCTATTTTCTTTCCACGGAAAACAATACATTTGATAATTCTGGTGTTTTTGCATACCCATCTTTGATTGAAGATGGAGAAAGAAACAGAAGATCTGAATTTGTCTCTTACATTGTTCAGATTCCTTTTGGTCCACATGATGAGAACAAAAACAGTCTTGAAAATGCTTTCCTTTTGAGTTGGGAAGGCAATCCTGACCTGCCTTCTGGTTTCTATCGTTGTTCAATAGATGTCATCTATTCAGTGGTCAATTGATAATATTTGCTCTTTGGTAAGATTTATATCTTTATGAGTGCGATCATTTCTATTATATTGGCTGTTTTGTATCCATCAAACGTTTTACACACCTTTCGAAATCAGGATAACCGAGATATCTTCCAAACATGGAGGATCTTGTTATGATAGATGAGAAATATTCAGATCACGAGATAATTTATCTTGTTGGAAAATTTAAAGATGGATGC